>CAZKJY010000047.1:0-9410 GCA_964553165.1 uncultured Enterobacteriaceae bacterium | reverse complement strand
GGATTCTGTGGTAAGGCATCAGCGCCGGTAAGATCTGCGTCACCTGCGAGGAAGCCAGCAGCACGCATGTGCTGGAAGAAATCACCCACTTCATCTGCTCCGGTGAAGGTACTGGCCAGTGCGGCATCAACAATACCATCGCCGTCTCCAGCTACGGTGCTTGCCCAGGCATCTCCACGAGCTCTGATGGCCGTGTTGTCACCAGTTGTGCCAGCATTATCATCGCCCGGTAGGCGACCATAACGGTCCTGGTAGGAGAAAGCGCCGGCGGCTATCCCATTGAAAGAGTTAACGGCATTTCGCACGCGTGAGTTTTCGATCAGCTGCTGGCCCTGAAGCACGCCACCCAGAAGCAGGCCAATAATGACCAGCACGATGGCAATTTCAATCAGCGTGAAACCACTCTGTGATTTAGAGCCCTGCATAGTTACCATTTTCATCATTTGTTCACTCCTTAACTAGGCACCAGTTACTTCATGCTATAGTCAAATGTCGGTTTCCATGTTTCATTTGTTTTCTGGCTGCCAGACCTGTTCAGGCAGCAAATTCTTACCTGACAACCCTAGTTTTGGTGCTATGGTACCGGGATTCATGTTTTGTGCAATATGTAGGTTTTTTTTACAGTAAAAAATATAATTATATTGGATAGTTACGCGGGTAACTTAAGAATGAATATAAGAGGCGTATTGGCCATAGACTCTGCTGTTAGTGAACCACCAACGGCATAGGCCTGCTGTCGGGCCTGATAGAGGCCAATGCCGCGTCCAGTACCAAATTCGCTCCAGAAAGGCTCAAACAGCCGTTCCGGCCACAGGCAGGGTTCGCCATTGTTATCCGTAATACTGACGGTGACATAGCCGTTTTCGCTGGTATCCAGCTGAATATTGATATCCGGTTTCTGAACCGTGCTTTTATTTGCCTGGCGAGAAAAATTTCCCAGGATGTTGTCGAGAATGCTCTGCAAGGTGTTTCTGGGCAGTTTCACTGTCGCTGAGCCACGGATGGTGGCAGGAAGTTCATACATGTTGGTTGTCTGTTCCAGCAGTTTATCCAGCTGGTGACTGCCCCCCAGGCTGTCGGGCGTTTTATTGGTCAGGGTATTTAGCATGTGTTCGGCACGGTCACGCACCGCCGGAATAACTTCCCGCATGCTTTCTATGAGCTTGTCCTCCTTGCCTGGGACAGGATTTTCCAGCTGCTCAGCCGTCAGTTTCATCAGCTGGGCCATGTTCTTGACATCATGCTGTAGAAACACGGTCATTTTTGCGGTCTGCTCAAAGGTAGACTTCACTGCGCCCAGTTTTACCCACAGATTCATGCGCACCAGCAAAAAGAAATTGTCTGCAAGTGCACTGGAGATAAAGCGGTATTCCCAGCCGCGTTTATGCAGATATAGCCTAACTGTCAGGGCAATCTCCTGCACATCAAAGTGTTTTTCAATGATTTTGCCTTCCTTTTTGCCATTACTGCCACTGACATAGGTGCCAAACCAGTTCAGTGACCAGTCAAGGCCGGCAAAACCGCTTTCCTTCAGTGAGGGCCAGCACTGCCGCAGGAAGTCTGGCAGGTCATAATTCAGTTCTTCGTTAAGCCGGATCAGCTTCTGGCTCAACAGAATCTGGGTACGATAGGAATAAAGCAGCCAGCCGGCTGCAATCAGAATTGAGCTGCCGATGATGATGAGGTAGGGGTAGAGTTGTTCCATACTTACCGTTCGGTCTTAGTCATCGTCCCGGCTTATGCCAAATTTTTTCA
This sequence comes from uncultured Enterobacteriaceae bacterium, assembly GCA_964553165.1. GTDB lineage: Bacteria > Pseudomonadota > Gammaproteobacteria > Pseudomonadales > Pseudohongiellaceae > UBA5109. Next base: position 7,655 of record CAZKJY010000047.1, on the reverse strand, counting down.
TGAAGTAATAAATGCTTTCGCGTTTGATCCCGAGTTTTACGGCGCTCTGATAGACATTAAAGCCGGTTTCCTTGAGGACCTGGCGCACCAGTTTTTCTTCTGCTTCCTCACGCACCGCCTTCAGTCCGTCCGAGGTTTTGGTATTGAGCTGCAGACGTGTCAGTCCATCAGCAGACATTGCCATTTCCTTTTTGTGGAAGAGAAAGGCGCGGTTCACCGAGAGCAGAATATCTTCGAAACTGGCTGGCTTGGACAAAAAGTCAAAAGCGCCTTCACGGATGGCATCAAGTGCCGATTTTTCCTCGTCCTGGCCGGTCAGTACGATGATCTTGACAGGGATCATATGCTCAGCTATCTGACGGATGACGCTGAGACCCTCGTCGGTAGTATGCTCCATCGGTGGCAGACCAAGATCCAGAATGACCACGCTGATTTCTTCCTGATCCTTAAGTGCAGTGAGAGCGCTTTGCCGACTGTCAGCCTCGGTGACATCAAAACCCTGCATCTCCAGTGAATTAAAGAGCATTTTGCGCAAAGCCAGGTCATCTTCAACCACGAGGATGTTGCCTTTGGTTTTCAGGGTTTCAGCCAGTTTGTTGGCAGCAAGCTCATTCATAGGCAATTCAAGGCAGCTGTCCGGCCTTTATCAATCTTGAAAAGAGAATATGGGGCGATAACCAGCGCAACTCATCATCAAAGCTGTCTTCATTGTATTCGGTATCCACAAAACAGGTGTCGTTATTGACATCATAGGCTGATGCGCCCAGCGTGGTCTCTACATTTTCCGTTTCATCAGCAGATGTATAGGTGGCCCAGTTTTCGCCCATGGAATAGATGATTGCGGGAGCATTGTTGCTGAGAGCTGTGCCGCTGCAGCTACTATCAGGATAAATGGAAATGAGCGATCCTGCCAGGGAGCCAAGTGGATTTGTTGTATTAAATGCGCCTGATAAGGCAGGGGCATACGTAAAAGCTCTCTGCCCGCCATAGGTCGCAGTGGAAACGCTATAACGAATGGGATTCTGCCAGGCGTCCAGCAGCATGCCATCTTCATTAACACTGCCATAAACACCCAGCGTGACATTGGGAATCATGCCATTGGCGGCATCACAAACCCCATTGCCAGTAAAACTCTCCACGCCATCACTGGTATCAGTTGCCGGGCAGGGCAGGCGGCCATTGGCCTGGGCAAAACCATAGAGGGCTTCTTCAAGCATTTCCAGTTGATTCTGCGTGCGGGTTATTCGAATGGAATTAGTACTGTCGCCGATTGCAACCAGCACGCCACTCAGCAGGATTCCCAGAATCATCAGCACCATGGCCATTTCGACCAGGGTAAATCCCTTCATGGGGCGGGAAAATTTGTAAGCTCGGGCAATCATGTGGGTTTAACAGGATGGCTGACTGCGGGAAATGGTACTTTTGCCCGTACCAGCATTGTAATTAAGGGTGAAGGTGATGCCGCAGCCGGTAAATACGATGGTGGCGGTGTTGACACCTTCGGTATAGGTAAACACGGAAGGGTCATTCCAGCTGTCACCACTGTACCAGGCATCGGCGCCGCTCAGGGCTGAATTGTAGCTGGTGTCGATATCGGTCCAGTTACAGATGCCATTGTAGTAACCGAGATAGACATGAACAGGATAGGTTTTCCCGTAGTACCAGCTGGAACAGTTATTACTGGAAAAATCCTCAGCATCGGTAATCAATCGGTAATAGCGATTTGATGCATGGTAAACATCCAGACGATCCCTGATTTCCATGATGACCCGATTAACCGCATAGGTCATCAATTCCGTGCGGGTGATACCCAGCACCTGGTCATTGAAATTTTCCGGATCAGTTGCATAGCTTGAAACATAGGGACTGCCGTTTTGATTCCCGCCCTCTAGGTAATTGCTGTCATCCAGACTGGAGTCCTGGCGGTCCTGTGCATCCACTGCTGCACCGGGGGCTATCAGAACAGCGACGTAATCGCTCTGGCCATCAATGGTAAAGGCACCTGCATTGGTAAAATTTACATCAGAGACGGTGGACGTATGATAATCAGGATCCACGGCATACCAGATTTGCTGGTCGAGATCGCTGAACTCATCACTAAAAGTGAGCATGGTTCCGCCGGCAGGATTCAGCCTTTCAGGCAGGCGTCCCTGATAGGTGTCAAGATCGGTGCTGCAACTTGAATCCGGAAATCCATCGTTATCACCATCTGGACAGGGAAGTCTGCCAGGGCCATTACCGCTTCCTGAAATTTCCGGATAAACGCTTGCGTAATACAGTAGTATTTCCTTGGCCTGAGCCAACTCATCCCTCACGTCGATACTTTGGCGAATTTTGGGATTGTTGTAATTAACAGAAGCAATAATCAGGCTGCTTGCCGTCGTGAACAAAACCATAATCAACAAAAGCAAGGCGGCACCCTGCTGATTATTCTGTAGGCTATGTTTATTGATCGACCACATTACTTGTCTGAGCGTCCTGAGCAGCCTGTAGAAGTTCAATGAGTGTATTTAAATCTTCGGGGTTATCTCCATTCACTATTTCATTGATGGTTTCAGCATCAAGGTTGGATAAATCTGCTGCAGCGACCGATAGTTCATCCTGATTGACCTCTTGAGACAGTGTCTGTGTCTCATCCAGTCCTTGTATCGGAGCCGTCCCCACGTCGGCAGAATCTTCAGGCTGCTGTGCAGGTGATGTGGTAGCAGGGACTTCAGATTCTGGCAATACCTCATTCTGGCCATCCCAGTTCTCCATGATTTCTCCACGGACAACATCCAGGGTCTGACCGGGCTTCAAATCAAATCGACCGTTATCTGTGCTGATTCTCAATACAGCATGAGCTCCGCTCATAAGAATCTGCATATTGGCCGGCAGGTTTGACTCGTCAATACTGGAGCCATTTATCCAGGCAGTGCGAGAACCGTCCCGCTTCATGAAGATGCCTGACAGTTGATAACGGGTCTCCACGTTTTCTTCAACATCAGTGTCGTTATCAATCAGGGGAACCGGAGGAACTTCCTGGTTAATATTAAAATCCTCTTCCGGGTTGTTAATCAAAAAATCGGCGCGGAGGAAGTCCAGGTACTCTCGTTCTGCTGGCGATGTGAAGAGCGTTGTGAAATTCAGTTCTTCAGTCTGCGCATGCCCCTGGCATGCGAGGAAGGGTGAGATACCTGAGAGGATGATTGCTGTAAGAAACCTGTTCATGACTGACATCTTCCTCAGTAAGACTGATTGTCCGGTGGATTTACATTAAAGGTAAACCACAACAGGTTACAGTTTGCCTCCTGATGCTGCCCGAGAACAATAAAGTTGGTTTGGCTTGGATTGCGCAAACGGACAGAGCATTGTTGTGGGAAATACAGACCAGGGGTTCCTAAAATTGCGTTAAGCAGACTAATCAGGTCGCCCTCGTGCAGCAAAGGTAATCTCATTTCAACATCGGTGACATTGATATTGATGGGACCACCAGGATCCTGTTCAGCCTGGTCGTAGAAAAGGCGTAATGATTTCTGTTCGCCGATATTTACAACGATTGGGAAAAGGTCATTTTCATCACGTATTTCGGTGAACCTTTCGATAAGCTGAAGTCTATCCTCCGGCTCTACAATGCCGTCATCAGATAGAGTCTGGTAACGGCCAATGTATTCAATAATGGTGGCTTCTTCCTGCTCAATCTGGTCAATATTGGTACGAGCAGTTTGCAGGTCCGAGCGGGCACGTCGTAAAGCGTTTGCCATATCAGAGCTCATTAAATCAGCGCTGTAGTAGATGCCGCCAGCAAATACCAGGCTTAGGATGATCAGCAGTATCATCCACTTCAGGCTCAGAATATCCTGTTTGTTAAAGAGACCTTTCATCAGAGATACTCAATCTCCAGTTCCAGTATGAATGGAGCCCGGAGTTCATTGTTATCAATGGTTGTATTGACCGGCGTATCCACACGCACATTGGTTGGCATCTGCACAGGAGTCACACTGACACCTGGATGCTGATCCAGGGCATCTGCAAAAAGTTGCACCTGCTGCTGCGCTTCCCGGTAACTGCCCGAAGAATAGGCAATACCACGTATTTCTACCCGCAATCTCGTTCTGTTATCCAGTACGGCTGAGAGGAAAGCATTATCTGGATTGCCCTGGTAAGTCAGATAACGCATGGCCTGATTTTCCGGCAGAGCAGGATCAACCACGACTGGTGAAAGTTCCCAACTGATATCGGTAAGCTGCAGCGTAGGTGAAGAATCGATGTTTTCACTGATAAAGGCCATTGCCTGTACAGGTGATTTGACCTGCTCGTCAATTTGTTCGAATGTTTCAACGACCAGGGCCATTTCCTTGGATGGTATGGGCGTTTCGGGAAATCTCTGTGTCAGTAATCCGTATTCTACCTCCAGCGGCTGAGTCTGACTGATTATCTGAGCCTGCTGTTGGGACAGATCCCAGGCATCAAAATACATGGGAATACTCAGAATAAGGCTTAGAATGACAATTGCCGCCGAACCCAGAGCAAGGGAGCGTCCAATATGCGTGAGCAGGTAATACTTTCTGACCCTTGGCGGAGCATAGGTGTTCTTGATGATTTTCTTCTGTAGCAGACTGCTCAGGAAAAATATCAAGGGGCCCTGCTGTTTTTCAGTCAGCTTGCTGGGGAATTTGCCGAGTTCTGTATGAATGTTTATGCATTCAAAAATATTAAGATGGCTGGATTTCTGCTGTAGTTTCAGATCATCATCATCAAAGCTGCAGTATATTTTAATTTTCAGGGATTCTTCGTAGGGAAGCAGTTTTACACGTTCCAGGTAACTGCGAATCTGTACTGACTCCTTGTAAATCTCTTTGCCAAGATTGACTTCATCCCTGGACGAAAGAGTGGTCAGTCGGCTGAAAAGTACTTTACCTTTTTTCAAAAAGGTCTGGCGCAAATCGTTATTGCGCTCCAGGCTGGCGATCAGCGTATAGTTTTCCTTATCAAGCAGGCTATGTTTGGCAAAGGCTTCTGCCAGATAGGCTGCTGAACTGACACTCTGTATGGCGGTATTGTTTTCCAGCAGAATTTTGATCCAGGGCGTCAGCAGTTCCGGTTTGGTCAGACCACTGAGTAGCACCCTGTTATCACGCCGACCATCCTTTTCACGGTCAATGACAGATGCAGTGCGGAATGAAGTCTTGCGGAAAGCATAATCGAGTTTTCTTGCCAACAGGGCTTTGCGGTCACTGCCGGATACCGGAGCAATGGTCTCGCTGCGGAAACTTTCTTCAAGAAAGTTGGTGATGATGATTGCCGGCAGGGTTTTCAGGTTGTTTTGTACCTGCTTGAAAGCTTCCTGTGAGTGAGCGCTACCGTCAAACTCCGAGACAAACTCGAAGTTATTTTTTTCCCAGACATAGAGACGCAGTTCATAGTTCGTAATGAACATGAATTGCGCGTCGGTTTGTCGGAATAAATATTTCATGAAATCTTTTATACCTGAATATTACTCAGTGCTCCATAGACCGGACCCAGTACCGAGATCATGACCCAACCCAGCAATGCACCGACAACCCCTGTCATGACAGGTTGAATCAGTGCCTGGAGTTTATCAATTGAATCCTTGATTTCACGATCATAGAAATAGCTTACATTCAGCAAAGCCTTGTCGAGACCGCCAGTGGTCTCTCCGATTTTTAACATACGAACGACCAGGGGTGGGAACATCCCGGTAATCTCAAAACTTCTGGAGATGGGCTGGCCCTGTTCAATATCTTCACGAGCGCGCTCCAGCGCACGGCGTATCATCATGTTGTCAATGACCCCTTCAGAAACCTGCAGGCTCTGTAAAATGGGAATGCCGGCGCCATACATGAGTGAAAAGAAATTTGAGAACCGGGAAAGAATGATTTTTTGCAGAATCGGCCCAATCTTTGGCAGCTTGAGTTTTGCAGCATCCAGTTTGAGTCTAAATTCTTCATTACTGGCCGCCAGAATTTTTATCAGAAGAAAAATTAAAAACGGTAGTGGGATAACGATATACCAGTATTCAATCATGAAATCTGAAGTCGCGATCAGTGCCCGGGTATGGGCGGGGAGTTCCTCACCCATGTTGACAATAAATTCCACCAGTTGGGGGACCAGGTACATCATCAGGAAGATAGTGACGCCAAGGACAACCGTTCCAACGATCATCGGTGTCATCAGCAGTTTCTTGGTACTTTGGCTTAACTCGTCCTGCCATTTCAGCATGTCCGCGAGGGATTCAAAGACATCTGCCATACGGCCACTGACCTCACCGGCACGAATAAGGTTGACGAAAAGCGTGTCGAAGATTTTGGGGTATTCTTCCAGTGCTTCTGAGAGGTTTTTGCCGCCTTCGATGCCTTCGATGACATTGGCAATGACTTCCTTGAAGCGGGGGTGATCCAGGCTGTCCCGCAGATCAGTCAATCCAGACAGCAAAGGGATGCCGGCGCGGGTAAGCTGGTTCATATGGATACAGAAACCAATCAGGTCTTTCTTTTCGACCTTTTTCTGACCGAAACGGGGGCGTCTTTCCTGGGTGACACTGGCGCTGATCAGGTCCAGACGCATATGGGACAGTCGGCTTTCGAGATCCGCTTCATTCGCGGCATCCAGATTGCCCATCATGATTTTGCCATCGCGCGTCATTGAACGATATTTATACAAGGGCATCTCAGCTACCTGTCAGTCGATCTGTTAAGTCAACGACCCTTGATATTTCATCCAGGCTGGTAATGCCTTCCAGTACCCGGCGGCAGGCATCGTCGGCAATCGGGATGAAGCCTTCGGATAAAGCCAGACTGATCATTTCACGGGTACTGGCCTTTCGCGCAATCATGTCATCCATGTCGCCACTGATTTTCAGAATTTCAATGATAGAGGTTCGACCCCGGTAGCCGTGGTAGTCACAGGATTTACAGCCCTGGGGATGATAGATTTTTACGGCCTTTTTAGCCTTGTCCAGGCCGAGCAGTCTGTACTCGACATCAGTCGGTGTGGCTTCCTGTTTGCAGTCGTTGCAGAGCTTTCTCACCAGGCGTTGTGAGATAACGCCGATCAGGTTACTTGCCAGCAGCTCCGGGACAATGCCGATATCAAGCAGTCGGGGGAGGGCACCAATGGCCGAGTTGGTATGCAGGGTTGAGAATACCTGGTGACCTGTCATCGCTGCCCGCATGGCCATTTCAGCGGTAACGCTGTCACGAATCTCACCGATAAGAATAATGTCCGGGTCCTGACGCATCATCGAGCGAATGCCCTCACCAAAGCCCATCTGGATAGCCTCATTGACCGAGGACTGCCGAATCATCTGCATGGGATATTCCACAGGATCTTCCATGGTCATGATGTTCACGGCTTCGGTATTCAGATGATTCAGTACGGAATAAAGCGTCGTGGTTTTACCACTGCCGGTTGGGCCGGTAACCAGAATGACACCTTCCGGTCGGGCCAGCATGAGCTGTAACAGGGACAGGTTATCATCGGTCAGTCCCAGTTTTTCCATGGGGACGATGCCTTTTTTCTTGTCCAGAATACGCAGGACGATATTTTCACCATGGGTGGTTGGCTGTGAGGCCACCCTGAAATCGATCTGTCTTCCGACCAGTGACAGTGAAATCCGGCCGTCCTGCGGCACACGTGACTCGGCGATATCCATG
>CAZKJY010000046.1:0-9447 GCA_964553165.1 uncultured Enterobacteriaceae bacterium | reverse complement strand
AGTTACAAAACTGATATTCTCCAAGGCCGTCTGTTGGGCCAGAACAGCAGCATTGAATAAGATGCCGCCGGCTAACATCAGCATGCTGACAATACGTTTAAGTAATGTGTTCGCTGCATTCATAATCATGATGAAACTCCTGGTAAAGCGTATGAGCAGCCAGGCTTTACCTTGCCTGCCCCTGCTACCCCTGACTTATTTTGTTTACCCATAAAGTACATTATTCATTCAACATAATGGTCTGCGGGCGCTCAATCCAGCTACCCGCGCCACTTGGCACAATTTCTATCAGGTCAATCTGCTGCTCGGTGATAGAAACTACCCGGCCATGGTTCCTGCCCATGTAATTGCCCCGACTGACATAGTGGAGATTGTTATTCTCATCCTGGATCAGTGCCCAGATAGTATTGTTTCGCGACATGATGCCGCGCATTCGCAGTGTCCCGATTGCAAAAGCTTCCAGGGGCTCACGGGGCCGGTTCAAATCTGGCTGAATATTACTTCCCTGCTGATTCAGTTCAGCCGATGAAATATCGATCGGAATGTCAAAAGGACTGCGCAGATTGGCTGCACTGTAACTGAAGGCTTCATAGGCAACCATTTCCGGTGGCGGCTCAATACGACCTGGCGGTCTGTTGACCTGCTGATTGACATAGTTCTGCACGGCAATCAGCTCTTCATTGTTGCCCATACACCCTGTAAGCAGCAACAGGGTAATAAGCAATATACCGTGTCGATATACCCTATTCATTGTCAGCCCTGTATCGATAGGTTCGTGCCGTTATCTGCATATTCAGTTCACTGCGGTTACCCGGTGAATTAATGGTGAAATCATGCAGGGTAACAATCCTTGGCAGGCTTGCAACCGCGCTCACGAAGGCGCCAAAATCATGGTAGGTACCGTTAACCAGTATGTTGATTGGCAGCTCTATATAGAACTCTCTAGCCTGTTCCGGCTGCAGCTGGATTGAATCAAACTCAACACCGCTACCCAAGCCTGTATCGTTTATGTCTTCAAGCAGACCGGGCACTTCTGTTTCACCAGGCAATTGCGCCAGCAATGATCCAAAGTCTTCTTCCATCTGAACCAGCTGTTGTCGATAGGCTTCCAGATTGGCGGCCAAGACCGCTTTGGTTTCGAGCTCATTTCTCAGACCTGCTTCCCGGTTCTGTACGGTCACCAGGTTTGCCTGCAACTCCTTAACGTGAAACCAGTATCCCGCCCCAAGACAGCCAACGAACAGGACAAGCCCCAGGACGAATTTGACGACATTTGGCCAAACACCAATGGTTTCGATATCGCCAAGATTGTTCCAGTCAAAATTCTTTAACTCATCAACTGAAGCAATGACTTTCTGTTTTACAGTATCAAGGGCTTTCATTGTTCTACCATTTATCTGCTCTTGTTCTTGTTGCTATTGATCATTTTGCTGGACAGGGGTAGTCACAGCGACCTGCAGCTGGAATACATAGGACTCTTGATCATTGTTCTGGGCATTAATTTGCTGCAGGCTGGCATTGGCAAACCAGTCCGATGCCTCCAGTGAGCGCATCAGCTCAGAAACCATGTTATTGGATTCAGCAACACCTATCATCTGTATGCTTTCCCCGGAACGGGTGATGGAGTTGTAGTAAACGCCATCAGGCAATCGGCGTACCAGCTCATCAAATAATCTGACAATCACCGGGCGTGTCCCCTGCAAATCCTGGATAACGGCCATACGCTCGGTCAGCTGTGCTCGCTGGGCCTGCAAATTTCTGATCTCTGCAATTTCACGGTCAAGCACTGTAATCTGTTCAGAGATGTAATTATTAATACGTTCCTGGCCATTGATTTCATTGTTGAAATAACGGTCAACAGCAAACAGGATGCCCGCAGCGACGGCAACCACGATACGCAGCGAGACAAAAAACTCCTGCTTGCGTTCTTCCCGGAGCGTTTCACGCCAGGGCAATAAATTAATTGTCGTCATTTCAAATACTCCCTGGCAGCCAGACCTGCGGCCATCAGCAAAGAGGGGGCATCATTCTTGATCTGCTTTTTATTCACTCTGGATCCAAAGCTCATTTTAGCAAATGGATTGGCAACGACCGTTTTGCAGGACAGCGCTTCCTCAACCTGGTCTGCGAGACCGGCTGTTGATGCGGTTCCGCCAGCCAGGATAATCAGGTCGACATCGTTGTACTGACTGGATGAGAAGAAAAACTGCAAAGCCCGGCTAATCTGTTCAGTAATCTCTTCTCTGAAGGGATGCAATACTTCATCTTCATATCCTTCAGGCAAGTCACCTTCAACAATGGCGGTTTCCACTTCATTGGACTGCAAACCGTAACGCGCCTGAACTTCGCTGTTAAGTTGTGCACCACCAAAAACCTGCTCTCTAGTATAGATAGAAACACCATCGTTAAGGATATAAAGCGTTGTCATGGTGCCGCCGATGTCAATGATGGCGGTTAACTTGGCTTTTGGTAAGCCCATCTGCTCCTGCAAGAGTTTGTAGGCCCTCTCCATGGCATAGGCTTCGATATCCACGACCTTGGCAGTAAATCCTCCTGCCTCAAGCGCAGCCACTCTCAAATCAACATTTTCCTTTTTGCATGCTGCAAGCAGCACCTGCACCATTTCTTCATTTTTCGGTGATGGCCCCTGACGTTCGAAATCAATCGCCACTTCATCAAGCGGATAGGGGATATACTGATCGGCTTCCACCACAATCTGGTTTTCCATTTCTGCATCTGTCAGGGCAGCATTCATCTCTATGATTTTTGTGATGACGGCTGAACCAGGAACCGCGACTGCTGCATCCTTGGTTTTGGTTTTCAGTACTGAAGCCACCTTCATGATCACATCACTAACGGCTTCAAGCTCATTAATATTTTTTTCGACGACCGCATTTTCAGGGAGCGGCCTGTTGACGTAGTTTTCAACCCTGAATTTGGTTCCTGCTTTACTCAATTCAAGCAGTTTGATGGAGCTTGAACTGATATCCACGCCCAGCAGAGCTGTATTTTTTCTATTCAAAATACTTAACAAAATTAACTCCTGTTAATCACTGAGCAAACAGACTTCTGGGTCCAGGGCGAATAAAAATTCGCTCGAACCGGGCCGATCTTTTTATATGCACATATACTCACACATATATGCACACAGCACATGGCAGGGCTGACACCTCCCCACGAAACAGCACGTTACTTAATTTAAGTATTATTTTCAACTAATTATGTCTATTTTCCACAAATTACTTTAAATTGTTAACCGCTTCACAGTAGACTTTATTGCAGACTAACTACTTTCTAATTGTGAACTATGCTTAATTTTAGTAATTAAATTGATAAAATTCCGGCATAGTGTCACATATATGAGGAGAAAAACCTTTAGAATCAGCCGATATAGCCCGATAAGCTGGTATTCAGGTCCAACTGCCACCATGCTGGGTAAATTACCTTGTCGGGTCGACAAACTACCAGGACTACGATGAATTTAGTACGAACAGGCTTGCGGGGATTGTTCTGGGTCTGCTTATTTGCAGGGCTGGGCGTCGTCATGGTTTCCGCCAGCGCCTATCTGTACCTCTCTCCCAAACTTCCCCCGGCCGAGGATTACCGTAATGTCCGCCTGGTCAACCCTCTGCGCGTCTATACCTCGGATGGAAAGTTAATGGCGGAGTTCGGCGAAGTTCGGCGAGATCCCATTAAATTCGAAGAAGTCCCCCCCCTGCTGGTGGATGCCCTGATTGCCAGTGAGGATTCGCGTTTCTATCAGCATAATGGTGTTGATCTGAGAGCGCTGGCCAGATCGGTTTTCGGTATCCTGACAGGGAACCCCAGTGGCGGCGGCAGCACCTTGACCATGCAGCTGGCGAAAAATATATCCTTTGAAGGTGAAAGCCCCTATTCAAGAAAATTCAAGGAAATACTGCTGGCTCTTAAAATAGAAAGGGAGTTAAGCAAGCAGGAAATCCTGGAGCTCTACCTCAACCGCATTTTCTTTGGCATCTCAGCCTATGGCATATCGGCTGCATCCAGCCAGTTTTACAACAAACCCCCGTCAGAACTGACCCTGGCTGAAATGGCCATGCTGGTCGCTCTGTTACCGGCACCCAACACAATCAATCCTTTACGCTCAGAGCAGCGAGCACTCACTTACCGCGGACGCGTTCTGCGCCGTATGAATGAGTTGGGCATGATCAGCCAGAGTCAGTATGAGGAAGCCAACAATGCGCCACTGACAGCCAAACGCTACGGCATCGAAATTGAAGTGGACGCTCCCTACATTGCTGAAATGGTCCGCCTGGAGATGGAAGCCCGCTATGGTGAGCTGGCGCTGATGGATGGTTTTGAAGTGTATACCACCGTTAACAGCGAAACCCAGGCATTGGCCAATCAGGCCCTCACTGACGGTCTTGAAAACTATGACCGTAACCACGGCTATCGGGGACCTGAAAATCATCTGAACCCAGTCGATTCAGAAACTGGCAATGACATGTGGCAATCCATTCTGGCTCGAACTCCTGATGTCGGGGATCAGTATCCAGCGTTTGTCCAGAGCCTGTCGGAACGCTCCTTTACTGCGCTGATGAAGGATGGTGAAAGCATCACCGTTGAATGGGACGGTATCCGATGGGCTAAACGGTTTATCAATAACAGCACCTGGACTTCCAGCCCGAGAAGCGCCCGCGAGGTCGTGGAGGTAGGCGACCTGATCCGGGTTACCCGAAACATGGACGGTCGCTGGATGCTAAGCCAGGTTCCGGCAGCAAACGGAGGTATTGTTTCCATTGATCCCAAATCCGGGGCCATTCTTGCCCTGACTGGCGGCTATGATTTTTACCAGAGCAATTTCAACCGGGTTACCCAGGCCAGACGCCAGCCAGGGTCTAATTTCAAACCATTTTTGTATGCTGCCGCGCTGGATAATGGCTACACCGCAGCCAGCCTCATCAATGATGCGCCGCTGGACAGAAGTGATTACCGGCCTGAAAATTTCGGGGGCGAGTTCCTCGGACCAATTTCTTTGAAGTATGCGCTTACTAACTCCAAAAATCTTGTTTCTCTTAGGCTTTACGACGCGCTGGGGGAAGATGTGGTGCTGCCTCACATTGCCCGGTTTGGCTTCAATGAAAGCGAGTTTCCGCGTGATGATCTGACCATTGCCATTGGGTCACATGCTGTCACTCCGATGGAAGTGGTGACCGGTTATGCTGTCTTTGCCAATGGCGGCTTCAAGATAGAACCCTATCTCATCGAGCGAATCAACAATTTCAACGATGGCACCGTCTATGTCGCCAGACCAGCTGTCGTCTGCCAGTCCTGTGAACTGGCGTTCGATCCAGATAATCCCGTTGATACCAATATTTACCCTGCGCCGAGAGTCATTGAAGCTGGTACTACCTACATCATGAACACCATGCTCCGTTCTGTCATCACCGATGGCAGCGGCAGACGCATCAACCGTGAAATTGGCCGTCCGGACCTGCATGGCAAGACCGGCACCACCAATGACAATTTTGATTTATGGTTTTCGGGCTATAACGGTGACATGGTAACGACGGTCTATGTCGGCTTTGATAGCCCGCAGACTCTCGGCCGTGACGAACAGGCTGCCACGGTTGCCGTACCAATCTGGATCGATTTCATGGAAGATGCCCTCGAGGGCATGCCAATCAACTCCATGCCGCAGCCGGATGGCATTGTCAGCATCCGCATCAATCCGCTCACTGGCCAGCGCGCCCTGCCCAACGAGCAGGGAGCAATATTTGAAGTGTTCCGTGAAGCCTACCAGCCGCCCGAAATTGACGCCCAGGATGCGGGTCTTAATGCCACAGGCGATGACACAGGCCAGCGAATTTTCTAGGCCTGTCCCTTAGAGCCTGAAGAGGCAGTGTAGATTCGGGAAGCGGTTTAGAGCTTGCGCGTCGAGAAACGTTTCTTGTAACGATCCACCCGACCACCAGAGTCCACAATTTTCTGTTTACCGGTGTAAAAAGGATGGCACTGTGAGCAAACATCAATACGCAGCTCGCCGCTCAGCGTCGAACGGGTATTGATAACATTGCCGCAACCACAGGTTACAGTGGTTTCTTCGTACTTGGGATGTATATCAGCTTTCATGAGTTCCTCAACTGGTTATCGCCATCCCGGCTCTGAACCTGAGCGGGCACCATAACCATCTAATAGCGAAAAAGAGCGCGAATTCTAGCAGAGTCAGACTAATTAGCAAGCGCTTTGCCAGCCCTCGCCATGGTAAGGGCTATTTCCGATAGCTGCGGTGATTGTTCACCACCTCGGCAAAAATCATCTGAAACAGATCATGGACAAAGTCAGGATTAAGATTTTTACCCGCCGATGCTTGCTGAAGATGCCGCAGTTTTTTTGCTTCCCTGGCTTCATCAACTGACTCCAAGCCATGTTCAGCTTTAAGCAATCCAACCTCGGCCGTCACCTGGAAGCGCCTGGAGAGCACATTCAGCAGTTCCTCGTCCAGTGAATCAATCTGTTCCCGCAGCTTGATTAATTCTTCAGGCACAGCACTCGTTTGCATGATAATCTTCCAACAGTTGTAGTAGCCGACAAGTTAAAAAAATCCTACGTGAGTATAAACCAAGCCAATAATCCACTCCATGCCTCTGCTACCCAGAAAGTGCTAAAGGTGGCGGTCAACACTCCCCTGCGCACGCCTTTTGATTATCTGGCCCCAGCTGATTCCGCAGTTATGTTGGCGCCAGGCATGCGCGTCAGGGTTTCCTTCGGCAAACGGGAAATGATTGGTCTCGTGATCGGCGTTCAGGATGAAAGTGAAATCGAATCCGAAGAATTAAAAACGGTACAGGAGCTGATTGATGAAGCGCCGCTCATTAATGAAGCCCTGCTGCAAATGTGCAGCTGGGCAGCAGCCTATTACCACTATCCGATTGGCCAGGCACTTTATCATGCGCTTCCTGCCCATGCCCGCAAAGGCAAAAAACTGTCAGTGCAGGACCCCGAGCCTGCTGCAGAACCTGCTGTTCAGACGCCATCGTCACCCTTGTCAATGAATACTGAACAGGAATTTGCTGTTAAAACCGTGCTTGCAAAACCCAATGGCTATCACTGCTATCTGCTCGAAGGGGTCACGGGAAGCGGCAAAACTGAAGTTTATCTGCAATTGATTGCCGAGAAGCTTGCTGCCGGCTTGCAGGTTCTGGTCATGGTGCCTGAAATCAGCCTGACGCCCCAGACCCTGAAACGGTTCCAGCAACGCTTCAGCCACTATCCCATCGTCACCCTGCATTCCGGTTTGACTGACAGGCAACGCTTTGATGCCTGGCTTCAGGCCAGAAACGGTCACGCGCGCATCATCATCGGGACCCGCTCTGCCGTCTTTGTACCCATGCTCAGACCAGGACTGATAATCGTGGATGAAGAACATGATGGGTCCTACAAACAGCAGGATGGATTTCGTTACTCCGCAAGAGATCTTGCTGTTTACCGGGCACAGTTATCTGCCATCCCCATTGTGCTGGGTTCAGCGACACCCAGCCTGGAAAGCATCCATAATGCCCAGTCTGGTCGCTATTCCTATCTGGCGCTTGAACACAGGGCGACGGCAGCAAGTCAGCCAAAATTCACCAGCATTGATCTCAAGGGCAAGCAACTCAGTGAAGGGTTTTCACAGGAAATGCTTGATGCCATTGCCAGCCACCTCGAACAGGGTCAGCAGGTCCTTGTATTTCTCAACCGCCGAGGCTTTGCACCCCTCCTGCAGTGTCATGACTGTGGCTGGACAGCCAGCTGTCCACGCTGTGATGTTGCCTATACCCTGCATCGCAGAAGCCCGGAATTACGTTGCCACCGTTGTGAAGCACAGAAAAAATTACCGCCAGCCTGTCCTACTTGCCAGAGTCAGAATTTACTGGCAATCGGACAGGGAACGGAACGAACAGAACTGGTGCTGGAAGAACGTTTCCCTGCTTATCCGGTGTATCGCATAGACCGGGACACGACGCGCAGCAAAGACCGCCTGGAAAACACCCTGGCCAGTATCCAGGAAGGCAAACCCGGAATACTGCTCGGCACACAGATGCTGGCCAAGGGACATCACTTCCCTGGCGTGACTCTGGTTGCCATTCTCGATGCGGATGCCGGTTTATTCAGCGCTGATTTCCGTGCCCAGGAATTCATGGGGCAATTGTTAATCCAGGTCGCTGGCCGTGCCGGACGTGAGCAGGTCCCCGGCGAAGTGCTGATTCAGACCCACAACAGTACCCATCCGGCCCTGCAGCTGCTTACCCGCGAAGGCTATAAAACATTCTCCAGACTCCTGCTGGCACAGCGCGAGGTAAGCCACCTGCCACCCTTTACCTTTCAGGCTCTGATTCGGGCTGAAGCCAGCAGGTTAACGATGGCGGAATCCTTTTTGGCTGCAGTAAAACGTCATACTCAAAAATCGGCTGCACTGGAGAAGGTCCTGCTGATAGGCCCTTTACCCTCGCCAATGGAAAAACGTGCGGGACGCTTCCGTTTTCAACTCATCCTGCAGTCAGGCAACCGGGCTTCCCTGCATAATCTGATAAAGCGCCTGCTGCCTGTTTACGAAGGCCTGCCTCTGAGCAGAAAAGTACGCTGGTCCATAGAGGTTGATCCCCTGGATTTCAGCTGACTACCAAAGCCGGTGCATTTTCGCGATAATGGCTGTGTTTCATCGACTTCAGCGTGAAACCGTATGGCTCATGATTTTGCAAAACAACATACCGCTTCCAATGCTTCCCGAAAAAGGCGCGGCAACCACAAAGCCGCTGCGACAAAAGTCTCAGATTCCCGCACGCACTGGCCCTGGTTTTTTTCCGGCCTCTTGAGCGGTCTGTTTGTTGCCTTTATCGCGCTTTTTGGTTTATACCGGCCCGCCCTGTTACAGAATGCCGGAAATATGCTTCCCCAGGATGGGTCTGCTGAAAGCGCCAGCCAGCAACAGGGAACCGACTTCACCTTCTACAACCGGCTCAGCGAGGCTGAAGTCGTTGTTGATGTTGTCGCCGTCGAACTGGAACCCCAGGTCGAGGAAAATCCGGAAATTTTCAGAGTGCAGGCAGCTTCTTTCAATACCCGACAGGACGCTGAAGATCTGCGCGCTGAAATATTATTACTGGGTATGCAGGCAAATATTTATGAAGCGGAAGTACTGGGCCAGATGCGTTACCGGGTTCAGGCAGGACCATTTACCGGCAACAGGCAGGCTGAAGAGGCCATCGATCTGCTGGCAAACAACAACATCACCGGGGCCATCAAAATTCGTGTGCAGTGAGCACCGGCCCCTTGAATTCTCATCCCATATCACCAAATAGTTAGTTTCCTACCACTACTGGATAGCAAGTCATGGAGCAATATCGCGGCACAACCATCCTCTCGGTCAGACGGGGAAATAAAGTCGTCATCGGAGGCGATGGTCAGGTCAGCCAGGGCAACACTGTC
>CAZKJY010000045.1:0-9493 GCA_964553165.1 uncultured Enterobacteriaceae bacterium | reverse complement strand
AGATTCACCAGCGCATCATGCAGGAAGTCATCATGCCAACCGTGCGTGGCATGGCCGAGGAAGGCAACACCTATGTCGGCTTTCTCTATGCCGGTCTGATGATCGGTGCTGATGGTTCAGCGAAGGTGGTTGAATTCAACTGCCGCTTTGGTGATCCGGAGGCGCAGCCGGTCATGATGCGGCTGCAGAGCGATCTGATACAACTCTGCCAGTCCGCCCTGGCAGGCAAACTTGATGGTTTGGCCATCAGTTTTGATGAGCGCCCCTGTGTGGGAGTGGTTCTGGCTGCTGGCGGCTATCCAGATTCCTATGCTAAAGGCAAAGTGATCAGCGGATTGGATTCCCCTGTACAAGAGGGCCGGAAAATTTTTCATGCCGGCACCAAGTTGCAGAACGGCAAGGTCGTTACCAATGGCGGTCGGGTGCTCTGCGCAACCGCCATGGCCGATTCGGTCACGGCTGCCCAGCAAGCAGCCTATGAACTGGTCGGCACAATTGACTGGGAAGGGGTATACTACCGCAAAGACATCGCCTACCGGGCCATCGATAGGGAAAAGCATGCTAACAGACAATCTGGGTGATACGCTGATATCCCATTTCGACCGGGCACTCAAAACCCTGGTGCCGGGTTCTGTTCAGGCAGCCAGGGAGAACCCGGCCAATGCAGTCGCCGGTGAAGAACTCTCAGTTGCCGAGCAGAAACACAGCGCCGGCCTGATGCGCATCAACCATACCGGCGAGGTTTGTGCCCAGGCGCTGTATCAGGGGCAGTCTCTGACAGCCAGACTGCCCGAAGTACAAAAAGCCATGACACAGGCTGCCGATGAAGAAATCGATCATCTGAACTGGTGTGAGCAACGCCTGCAGGAGCTGAACAGCCAGCCCAGCCTGCTTAATCCACTCTGGTATGGCATGTCCTACGGCCTCGGCGCACTGGCCGGTCTTGCCGGGGATAAATGGAGTCTTGGCTTCGTGGCGGAAACAGAACGGCAGGTTTGTCTCCATCTTGACGAGCATCTGCAAAAATTACCGGCAGGGGATCAGGCAAGCCAGGCGATCCTTCGACAGATGCGTGAAGATGAAGCCCGACACGCCACAGTGGCGGAAAATGCCGGAGCAGCTGCCCTGCCTGAACCCGTTACCCGCAGCATGAGCATGATGGCTGCCCTGATGAAAAAACTTGTTTATCGATTCTGACTCACCCTGCTTTCGTATCTATAACTTCGACACTGTGACTCATTTCCACGCCAGCCGCTTTCATCATGATGGATGCTGAGCAGTAGCGGTTTGCCGACAGTTCCACAGCCCGCACGACCTTTCCCTCATCCAGTGCTATGCCACTGACTCTGAAATGCAGATGAATCTTTTCAAACACTGCGGGGACCGCATCCGCCCGCTCGCCTTCGACTTCAACAATACAATCCTCCACCTCCTGACGGGATTTTTTCAGGATACTGATCACATCAACACTGGAGCAGGCCCCGACACTCATGAGCATCAGTTCCATGGGACGCATGCCCTGATTTTTTCCACCAATGGACTCGGGCCCATCAATCGTCACGGTATGTCCACTCCCTGAGCTGCCTTCCATTTTTGCAGCCTCGATCCATTTGACTGTTGCTTTCATACTTCAACCCTGTTGATTAATCCGCTTCTATTATCGCATAGCCTGTTTCGGATTCCTGAGT
Organism: uncultured Enterobacteriaceae bacterium; assembly: GCA_964553165.1. GTDB lineage: Bacteria > Pseudomonadota > Gammaproteobacteria > Pseudomonadales > Pseudohongiellaceae > UBA5109. The sequence continues at coordinate 7,805 of CAZKJY010000045.1, read as the reverse complement.
GAAATAAGAGGCTTAGCAGCAAAATACAAACCTGTTTAACAATAGAACCGCCGCAATTTTTGTGGTATACAAGAGCCTGACTAAGTTACGCAGTATGGAGAATTTTCGTGGCATTGATGGCGATTACCCCTCATATCAATGATCTTGAAAACTTTTTACGTCATGCACACCGTAGGAAATATCCCAATAAGACCACGGTAATTCATGAGGGCGATAAATCCGAAACCCTGTATTACATTATCAGTGGTTCGGTTTCCATTATCCTTGAAGACGAAGAAGGCAAAGAAGCCATTATCACCTATCTGAATCCTGGCGATTTTTTTGGTGAAATGGGATTGTTTGAGCTCGGTGAGTCACGCAGTGCCTGTGTAAAAACCCGTATCGAGTCCGAGATTGCCGAAATTTCCTACAGCAATTTTGCCGCCTATACCCGGGAACATCCGGAAATACTCTACACGATAGGCGAACAGATGGCGCACCGTCTGCGTAACACGACCCAGCGTGTTGCCGACCTGAGCTTTTTGGATGTTACTGGTCGTATCGCCAGTCAGCTGCTGGCCCTGAGCAAGGAACCCGATGCCATGACCCACCCGGATGGCATGCAGATCAAAATCACCCGCCAGGAGCTCGGACGCATCGTCAACTGTTCACGGGAAATGGCCGGCAGGGTCCTGAAGGATCTGGAAGAACAGGGTCTGATCGAAGTCCATGGCAAAACCATCGTGGTATTCGGAACCCGTTAGGCCCACGATAATCCAGACGGAAACCTCCTGCTGATTCAGATAGGTCTAAGGAAGCTTCAATCCTTGCCCTTGGGCTGTTCCCCAACCCCCCGCCGTGCTTTTTTCTTTTTCATCCCTGTGGATCCGGCTTTGTTTTTTGGCTTACGCGTCTGGTTCTTGTGCTTTTTCCGGGGATCATTTTCTGACTTGCTATCACTCCCAGCTTCAGATTTAAACAGGCTTATCTGCAACTTGCGCCCCGCGACATAGGTATTTTTCAGATGCTGGAAGATTTCCCGCGGCATCCCTTCCGGCAGGTCCACCAGGCTGTAATCCTCAAAAATGGTGATCCGTCCGATGTGCTTGCTTTCCAACCCTGCTTCATTGGCTATGGCACCCACAATATTGCCCGGTCTGGCTTTATGTTGATGGCCGACTTCGAGTCGATAACGCTCCATGCCTGCTTCCGGCTCGGTGAGGAAGCGCTCATCATGGCTACGCGCCTTTTTATCAGATTTGCCAGACTCCCTGTCTGTGACCTGGCCGGGCTGAGCTTTCAGCGGCGTTTCCTTTTTCAATAGCAGGTCTTTATCTCCCCGGTAGAGTTTAGCCAGTGCCGCTGCGATTTCCAGGGCCGGCACATTGTGCTCGAACTGATACTGTTCAAGAATTTCCTGATAAAGCTGCAGGTCAGCTGCAGCCAGGGTATCGCTGATGGCCTGTTTGAATCGGGCAATGCGTTTGTCATTGATAATCTCAACAGACGGTAATTCCATCAGTTCTATTTTGCTGCGGGTGGCCCGTTCGATGGCCTGCAGCATTCTTCTCTCGCGTGGTGCAACAAAAAGTATGGCATCGCCTTCGCGTCCGGCTCGGCCGGTGCGTCCAATTCGATGCACATAAGCTTCCGTATCATAGGGAATATCATAATTAATGACGTGACTGACACGCTCAACATCCAGTCCTCTTGCAGCAACATCGGTAGCAACCAGAATGTCGATTTTGCCCTGCTTGAGTTGCTGCACGGTGCGTTCACGCTGGTTTTGAGGCACATCGCCATTCAGTGCGACGGCTGCATAGCCCCGCGCGGCCAGTTTTTCTGCCAGCTCAATGGTCGCGGTTTTGGTGCGTACGAAAACAATGACGCCCTCGAAAGACTCTGCCTCTAGAATCCGTGTCAGGGCATCCAGCTTATGCAGGCCACTGACCGGCCAGTAACGCTGACGGATGGTTTCAGCCGTACTGGTCTTCACCTTGATGGTAATGTGCTGCGGATTCTGCAGATATTTTTCAGCGATCTCACGGATCGGCTTCGGCATGGTCGCCGAAAACAGGGCCGTCTGTCGTTCAGCAGGGCACTGTTCCAGGATCCACGCTACATCATCTATAAAACCCATGCGCAGCATTTCATCGGCCTCATCCAGTACCAGCGAGCTGAGTCTGTGCAGTTGCAGGGTGCCACGTCGCATATGATCCATCACCCGTCCCGGGGTCCCCACCACCACATGAACCCCGCGTCTAAGCGCCCTGATCTGGGCAGAATAATCCTGCCCGCCGTATACCGGCAGTACATGAAAGCCCTCGATGTAGCTAGCGTAGCGGTGAAAAGCTTCAGCCACCTGAATTGCCAGTTCGCGCGTCGGTGTCAGCACCAGTGCCTGTGGCTCTTTTTGTTGAATCACCAGACGTGCCAGTATGGGCAGCGCAAAGGCTGCGGTTTTGCCAGTGCCGGTCTGGGCCTGGCCCAGAACATCATGCCCCTGTAAGAGCAGGGGAATCGTTTCCGCCTGAATGGGCGAAGGATTTTCATAGCCGACTTCATCCAGCACCCTGAGCAATGCCGGCCCCAGGGAAAACTGTGCGAAAGCCGACGTGTTAGCAGCTGTCATGTAAATTACCTTGCGTGGAGAAACCTGTTTTCAGGCTTTATGAAGGGCGCGCATTGTAACGCTTAATGCGCGATTAAGCCATGAAGCAGTTTTCAGTAAAGCGTCTCAGTTTGATATGCAGCTTAATAATTCATGGTGATGTCGTTAATTCTGCGACCGTCTGGTGACAGGAGGTCACCAGCCGAGCCTGTACAGGGACGTACGTATTTTGGCGTGTCGCAGAATTAGCGACATCACCATGAACTCGGCATGTTCAAACTAAACGTGTGCCGAATTCAGACAGTCCATCACTTTGAAACTTATGTTTCTGCATTAACTGATTGCTGAAGCTGTTCCAGTTCTGCCCAACGGGCATAATAAGCTTCCAGTGTTTGCTGAACATTGCTTAGCTCAGCCAGGACGGCATGAGTGTGCTCGTGGTCCTGCTCATAAAATGCCGGCTGAGATATCTGTTTCTCCAGCTCGACAATGCATTGCTCGGTCTCTTCAATCAGGCCGGGCAGCTGCTCCAGTTCATGCTTGAGTTTATAGCTCAGTTTGTTCTGCTGCCTGGGTTTTGACCCATGACTGGCAACCGGGCTTGGGATATCCGGGTTAGCAGATTTAATGCCGTTGCGATCCGTGCGAAATCCTCCTCCCTGCCGAAGCCAGTCCTGGTATCCACCAACATACTGTTCTACTTTTCCTGCGTTTTCGCTACTGCCATCCCCTTCAAAGACGATACTGCTGGTTACCACGTTATCCAGGAATTTTCGATCATGGCTGACCAGCAGCACGGTACCGGTAAAATTGATCAGTAACTCTTCCAGCAGCTCCAGGGTTTCCATATCCAGATCATTGGTGGGCTCATCCATCACCAGGACATTGGCAGATTTGCTGAACAGGCAGGCGAGAATCAAACGATTCTGTTCCCCCCCGGACAGTGAGCGTACCTTTTGCCGAACACGGTCCGGCGTAAAAAGAAAATCACGCAGATAGGACATGACATGCAGGGGTTTACCATTGATCTCTACAAAATCACTGCCCTGCGCCACAACATCGTAGACATTCTGTTCTGCATCCAGCTGATTGCGCAGCTGGTCAAAATACGCCAGCACCAGTTTGCTGCCTGTTTTTACCCGGCCACTGTCTGGCTTCAATTCACCCAGCAGTATTTTCAGCAGGGTGGTTTTCCCGGCGCCATTGGCACCGATAAAACCGATTTTATCCCCACGCATGATCCGTGTTGAAAAATCCCGGATGACTGGCGTGTCACCAAAGCTGTGGTGAATATGTTCGGCCTCAATCACCAGTTTGCCGGACTGCTCCGCTTCATTCAGTGACAGTTTGGCCTTGCCCTGGGTCTTTTTGCGTTCACTGAACTCCTTACGCATGGCTTCGAGGGCGCGGACGCGGCCTTCGTTGCGGGTACGTCTTGCCTTGATCCCCTGACGAATCCAGATTTCTTCCTGGGCCAGTCGTTTATCAAATTCCGAATTCGCCTTTTCTTCCGCTGCCAGCTGCTGTTCCCGCAGTTCCAGGAAGCGCTGATAGCTGCATTCCCAGGCACTGATCTCGCCCCGATCAAGCACCATGATTTTAGTGGCAATCTTCTGCAGGAAAGCCCTGTCGTGGGTGATCAGGACAATGGCTCCGCTGAACTGCTCCAACTGCTTTTCAAGCATTTCGATGCCAGGGATATCCAGATGGTTGGTCGGCTCGTCCAACAAGAGGACATCAGGCTCATTAATAAATGCTTTGGCCAGGGAAACCCGCCTTAACCAACCCCCTGACAATGAAGCCAGCAGGGTATCGCCGCCAATACCCAGTCTGCTTAAACTGCTTTCAACTTTCTGCTGCAGGTTCCAGGCACCAACTGTTTCAATGGCTTTCTGTAAATCCGCCAGCCTGTGCAGATTCTGCTCGGTGGCTTCTGCCTCAGACAGCCGATGAAATTCCCGGATCAACTGCCCGGCTTCTGCCAAACCTTCCAGAATATAGTCAGCGACAGTCCTGTGATCGGCCGCAGGCAACTCCTGGTTCAGGTAGGCAACCTTGAGTCCGGTTTGCTGCCAGAGCTCGCCATCATCAGCCTTGATCTGACCGCCGAGCAGTTTTAGAAAGGTTGATTTACCGGCACCATTACGACCCAGCAGACCGATACGCTCACCGCTATGAATAGACAGGGATACTTTTTCCAGCAGTACCTGTGGGCCGTAGGCCAGGTGGATATCCGATAGGCGAAAAAGGAGCATGGAAGCTGTTCAGGTTTGCCAGTCTGTATTCAGGGCCGCAGATTATACCCACTCACCCAGGTAATTGCAGGAAAATGGTCTGCAAAGGACAGAGTGATTGGTTAAGCAACTGGAACTGGTGTCGACTGACTGAAACTGTCTGCGTGCCAATTCCAGCGAACTAGTTTACCGGGCCGCCGTGATAGAGCCAGTCCAGGGCCGCCCTGTCCGGACAGATTTCCGCACAAGCAGCACGAAAGTGCGCTGCAATCTCGTCAGTCATCCCGTCTTCCCGCGCAGCGCCCAGCTTGCCTTTTCGAATCATCGCGCCGGTTTCCAGCACGGGAACCTCGGCACTGCTGAAGTTTTCAAATTTTTCAGTATGCTGTTTCATCCAGTCAAAGCCAGTGTATTTCATGATCGCCTGCCACTGCTCCGGCGTGGGGGTGATTTCCAGGAAATTGGCAATTTTTCGCAGTGCCCCTTCATGATCCTGCTTCATCTCGGAAAAATGCAAAAAAAGGACGTTGTCGGCATGCCGCAGTGGCCACCAGCCAGCAATGAAGCCTGCAAACATGCCCTGCATGCCACCTTCAATGATCACATCCCGGTAAAATTCCTCAAAGGTAGCACGGGTCAACGCTGCTTTAGGAACTCCCCAGAGTGTAAACCAGGCATCGGTATGCTGTTCCAGGAAAGGCTTGAAGGAAACCAGTGCTTCCTCCGGATTACGACCGATGACGATATACCGCAGGCGCCTGCCTGACTCCGGTTTGATAAATGGCAATAGCGGTGGCGCGGAATGTGTCTTGAACGCTCTGGGCTTATCTGCCGGCATCGCCTCGACACTGTCCACGATCTCCTGTATCGGTTGCTGGGGCCTGTTTAAAAATTCAATCCAGGGGACCTCATCGTAGATGGCGCGAAATTTATCCGTCCCGCCGTTGAGTATCTGAAACACGATATTCATGGTCCAGGTGGTCCCGCTTTTTGCAGGAACAGAAATCACAATATCCCCATCCCGCCAGTGAATGTGCTGCTGAATTTCAGGACAGATCCAGGGTGGTGATGAATTTTCAGGTGTCGACATGGTATGACCTCAGGCCTTGATTAAAACTCGGATGAATGGCCAGGCTGAGACTTTGCCTGTTAAGGATACCCGGAGGCGTTCAGCAGGCACTCCGGGCATCACCTAGAAAAACAGTATCAGTATCCAGATCAGGGTAAACAGGGTGAGGCTCAGGAGCACCGCTGCGGATCCCAGATCCTTCGCCAGGCCGGATAGTTCATGATGTTCGTGCCCGACTCTGTCCACGACGGCCTCGATGCCGGAATTCAGCACTTCAACAATCATCACAAAAAGACAGACTCCAACCAGCAGGGCCTTTTCGACACTGCCCTGACCAAGATAAAGGCCCAGGGGAATCAGGATAATGCTGGCCAGCACTTCCTGCCTGAACGCGGCTTCCATCCTCCAGCATGACTTCAGACCATTCATGGAATAGCCGAAGGCTGAAATGATCCGTTTAATGCCTGTCTCGCCTGGCTTAACCATAGTAAAACAATTCTTTGAGTTTTTTGCCGGGATCAACGGCACGCATGAAAGTCTCACCGACCAGAAAACCATAGACCCCGTGCTGCATCATTTCTTCGACATCCTGTCTGGCATGAATGCCACTTTCCGTGATTACCGAAACCTCCTCGGGAATATCCTTTAATAACTGGTAAGTCGTATCCAACCGGGTATTGAAGGTGTGCAGATCCCGATTATTGATACCCAGCAGATCCGGTTTCAGTTTCATGGCCTCCTCAAGCTCTTGATGATTGTGTATTTCCACCAGGTAATCCAGACCGTAATGCCGGGCACTGTCTGCCAGCTCCCGCAGAAGTGCAGGTTCCAGTGCGGCAACAATCAGTAGAATACAGTCAGCACCCAGGGCTCTGGATTCGGCAACCTGATAGGGGTCAATCACAAAATCCTTGCGGATTACCGGCAGATGGCAGGCCCTGCTTGCCGCCTGCAGGTATTCATCCGAACCCAGAAAGAAGTCGACATCGGTGAGTACGGACAGGCAGGTCGCTCCATTTTCAGCATAACTTTCAGCGATGGCCGCTGGATCGAAATGCTCTCGCAGCAGGCCCTTGCTCGGAGACGCTTTCTTGATTTCCGCAATGACCGCAGGGCGCCTGCGATGAATCTGCTCTGCCAGCGCCACAGTGAAACCTCTGGGAGGCTCCTGCGAACTGATCAGGTCCTCAAGCGTTTTCAGGGAAGTTTTTGCCTTGCGCTCGACAAGTTCCTCACCTTTGCGCTGCAGTATTTTCTTTAATATGGTTGGATGATCCACACAACACCTGTTTCAGGATATCAGTATTTTCCCTGGTTAAAGCGATTGCCGGCATCAAGAAAATTTTGCAGCAGGGCATGGCCATTTTCACTGAGAATGGACTCGGGATGAAACTGTACACCCTCAACAGGCAGCTCTTTATGACGAACGCCCATGATCTCTTCCCGCTGGCCCTTTTCATCCTGTGTCCAGGCAGTCACTTCCAGGCAATCCGGCAAACTGCTCTGTTCAATCACCAGTGAATGGTAACGGGTTGCCTCAAAAGGAGAATCAAACGAAGTGAACACCCCTTTACCGGTATGATAGATGGAGGACATTTTGCCATGCATGACTTTCCTGGCGCGAACAGTCCTGCCACCGAAAGCCTCACCGATACTTTGATGACCAAGACAGACTCCCAGTATCGGAATCCTGCCGGCAAAGTGTTCCACCGTGCCGTCGTGCGCGGTGATGATGTCGCCGAGCGTCTTGTGGTATTCGCGCAGCACCGCCATCACTTCCTCGGGTTCCGCGGTTTCGGTGAAGGCGGTGAAGCCGCGCAGGTCGGTGAACACCACCGTGATCTCGCGCCGGTGGGTCTTGAGCGGATCGTCGATCTCGCCCGACACGATGAGCTCGCCCACGCGCGGGGAG
>CAZKJY010000044.1:0-9496 GCA_964553165.1 uncultured Enterobacteriaceae bacterium | reverse complement strand
CAAGGCACCAGCCAATATCTAAAAAAATTAAGGAAAAGAAGAAGAGGTAATTATGAAATTTGAGCGGATTAATCCATTAACCGGTGAAGTTGCCAGCTCCTGTGAGGCAATGCAGCCCAAAGATATTCCAGCCATTTGCGAGAAAGCCCAGGCAGGTTTCGCGGCCTGGTCAAAACAGGGCCCCAATGCCCGTCGTGCCGTATTGCTTGCAGCCGCCAGCGCCCTGGAAGGCAAGAAAGATGACTTCGTCGATGCGATGATGAACGAAATCGGTGCCACCGCTGGCTGGGCCATGTTTAATCTGATGCTGGCAACCTCCATGCTGCGGGAAGCTGCTTCCATCACGACCCAGATCAGTGGAGAAGTGATTCCTTCTGACAAGCCCGGCTGTCTGGCCATGGCAATCCGTGAGCCAGTAGGCGTTATTCTCAGTATTGCGCCCTGGAACGCCCCCATCATTCTCGGTGTGCGCTCGGTTGCGACAGCGTTGGCCTGCGGTAACTCGGTCATCTTCAAGGCTTCCGAAACCTGTCCGCGAACACATTCCCTGATTGTCGAGGCCCTGGCGGAAGCCGGTTTCCCGGAAGGTGCGGTTAATGTGGTTACCAATTCACCGGATGCCGCGCCAGAAGTGGTTGGTGCCCTGATAGATCATCCAGCAGTGAAACGGATTAATTTCACCGGTTCAACAGCAGTCGGCAAAATCATTGCCCAGCGTGCAGCCAAATATCTGAAACCCTGCCTGCTGGAACTGGGCGGCAAGGCTCCGCTGATCGTACTGGATGACGCTGATCTGGATGAAGCGGTTAAAGCGGCGGCCTTTGGGGCCTATATGAACCAGGGCCAGATCTGTATGTCGACCGAACGCCTGATCGTGGTTGACGCCATTGCGGATGAATTCGCCAAACGGATGACAGAAAAAGTGAAATCCATGCCGACCGGCGATCCCCGGGAAGGGAAAACCCCCCTGGGCGCCGTAGTGGATCAGAATACGGTCAATAAAGTGAATGCCCTGATAGATGATGCTGTCAGCAAGGGCGCAGCCATCCTGACCGGCGGAAAAGCGGATTCAGTCCTGATGCAGGCCACCCTGGTGGACAAGGTGAAGGCAGACATGAATATATATCGGGATGAAAGCTTTGGTCCGATCGTGGCCATGATCCGTGCCAAGGATGAAGCCGATGCCATCCGTATTGCCAATGACAGTGAGTACGGCCTGAGCTCGGCCGTTTTCACCAAGGATATTGCCAGAGGTCTGAAAGTGGCTCGCCAGATTCATTCCGGTATCTGTCATGTCAACGGCCCGACCGTGCACGATGAAGCACAAATGCCTTTCGGGGGGGTCGGAGCATCCGGCTACGGCAGGTTTGGCGGAAAAGCGGGTATCGACAGTTTTACTGAACTGCGCTGGATTACCGTGGAAACCGAACCGGGACACTACCCGATCTAGAAATATCGGTATATCGGTATAAGTAGCAAGCTGTAGAAGGAATAGAGTCGATGACAACTGACCGATCTGAAGAAGAAACCGTTGCCTACAACATAGAAGGCGGTATTGCCTGGGTTAAATTTAACCGGCCCGAAAAGCGCAACTGCATGAATCCCAAACTGAATCGGCAGATGATGCAGGTACTGGATACCCTGGAATTTGATGATTCAGTCGGTGTTCTTGTCCTCAGTGGTGAAGGATCTGCCTGGTCTGCGGGTATGGATCTGAAGGAATATTTTCGTGAAAACGAGGCCAGGGGGCTGGGGGCAACGCGTAAGGCGCAGAGTGAGGCATACGGATGGTGGCGACGCCTGCGCTGGTACCAGAAACCTACCATCGCGATGGTCAATGGCTGGTGCTTCGGTGGTGGTTATGGTCCGCTGCACGCCTGTGATCTGGCTTTTGCGGCGGAAGAAGCCCAGTTTGGTCTGAGTGAAATCAATTGGGGAATTCTGCCTGGCGGAGGCGCCACGAAAGTGGCGACCAACCTGCTCAATATGCGTAATGCCATGTATCACGCCCTGATGGGAGAAAATATTGATGGCAGGACTGCAGCAGCCTGGGGTCTGGTGAATGAGGCCGTTCCGCTGGCTGATCTGCAGGCGCGTGTCACCGAAGTGGCCAATGTCCTCCTGCAGAAAAATCCGGTTGCCCTGAAAGCGACCAAGGATGCTGTGCGCCGCGTGATGGAAATGACCTATGACAATGCCGAGGATTATCTGATTCGTGCCCAGGAAGCGGCCAACTCCTTTGACAATGAAGGCCGTAAGGAAGGCATCAAACAGTTTATTGACGACAAGACCTATAAGCCGGGACTTGGTGCCTACGATAAATCCAAACAGAAAGGTTAGATTTACCGATGGATTACATCCGCTTTCATGCCAGCTTACATGCTGACAGACCGGCTGTTTCCGATCTGGCCTTTGAGCGGCAATGGAACTACCAGCAGCTCGATCGCGTTGTGGCTGGCTGTACCAGCTTACTGCAAGACCAGGGTATCAGTGAGGGAGATCGGGTAGCCTGCCTTTCGGCCAACCGGGCCGAATTCATCATTCTGCATTTTGCCTGTGTCCGACTTGGCGCCATTTTTGTTCCGCTGAACTGGCGTCTGTCAGCTTCTGAACTGGCAGTGATTATTGAGGACTGTGAACCAGCACTTATCTATGGTGATGAGCTGGCTGCAAAACTTCAGGTCGAAGCGCAGGACATTAACGCGTTGTTAAAGGAGGCAGGGGCAGCACCGGCATCTGCGAATCAGGCCTATTCCATGGATCTGCCTTCCCTGATGCTATACACCTCCGGGACCACAGGAACGCCCAAAGGGGTACTCCTGAGTGAACGTAATCTGACCGAAGTGGCCATCAACTTCTGTCTCGTGGGTGAGGTCGAAGCTGACAGCCGTTTCCTCTGTGAATCGCCGATGTTTCATATCATTGGCATGATCACGTCCATTCGCCCACCCATGCTGCTGGGAGCGCAGATCAATATTTCTGACCGTTTTATCCCGGAACGAACCCTGCAACGTCTTGGCGATCCCCACTTGGGCATCACGCATTATTTTTGCGTGCCTCAGATGGCGCTTGCCTTGCGAGCGGTTGAGGGATTTGATCCTGCCAGTCTTTCTGGTATGAAAGCCATCTTCACCGGTGGTGCACCGCATCCTGAAGCACAGATTAGGGAGTGGCTGAATGACGGCATCCCCATTGTTGACGGTTTTGGCATGAGTGAAGGAGGTACCATTTTTGGCATGCCGCTTGATCGTACTTTGATTGATGGCAAGGCCGGCAGTGTCGGCATTCCTACACCGAGAGTGTTCAGCCGTATTGCAGATGGTAATGACAAGGCTGTTGCTGATGGAGAAGTGGGAGAATTGCAGCTTCGGGGCGATAACATTGCCGTGGGTTACTGGCGCAAGGAAGCCATGTACAGGGATTCCTTTACTGCCGATGGCTGGTTTAAAACGGGAGATATTCTGCGCCGTGACCCGGATGGCTATTACTGGGTGGTTGACCGCAAGAAAGACATGTTTATTTCGGGTGGCGAGAATGTTTACCCGGTGGAAGTGGAAGCTCAGCTGGTTAAATATCCTGGGATAAAAGATTTCGCCGTGGTCGGTGTGCCCGATGAAAAATGGGGTGAGGTGGGTTGTCTGTTTTATGTGCCCGAAAGTGCAGGCGAGGAAATTGATATGGAAGCACTGGATGCCTATCTGACCAGCCGACTCGCACGGTACAAAATCCCTAAACGGGCAGTGGCCCTTGCAAGCCTGCCACGCAATGGTGTCGGCAAACTGATGCGGCACGAGTTACGAAAACTCAAACACCCTTAAGCAACAACTAATTTCAAGGCTGACCCCGGTTCAGATTCCGGGGTCAGCTTTGAAACAACTCGGCTAACTAGTCAAACAGCGCCCTGAAGGCATCGCCACTCATGACAGCACCATGTCCGCCAGCCAGAAAGGCCGGTTCGATGCCGGCATCTTCAATGGAGCCGGCGAGTAATTCTGCACCGCCATTGACTTCAGTCATGTTGGGGTTGGGGCTGAAGGTGTCGCTCATAAACAGGACACCAGCGCCTTCGACATACGCCATGATCATGTCATTGGCATGACCGCCACTGTTCAGTGGATACAGGGTAACAGCTCTCTCTGCGTCCTCTATGGTATAGGAACCTTCCGCAGGCATGGTTTCAATGTTAACCGGGACCAAAGCCCCTGCGCCGTTACCACGGGTATGGGGACGGCTGTAGATGTCAGCGTAAAAATCCCGCGCCACTTCATGGGCAACCAGAGTGGCGCCTTCATCCATATAAAGTCGGGCACCTGCCGAATGGTCTGTGTGGTGATGGGTAGAGACAACGTGGGTCACTGGTTTATCAGGCATGTTTTCCCGGATCCACTGCAACACAGCCTGGCTGCGAAGGTAATGCAGAGGTGCTTCAATGACAACCAGACCATTTTCCTGTTCGACCACCAGAGAGTTATGGGAAGAACCGCCGATAAAAAAGACACCCGGAGCTATTTCCTGTGCCGCAACTTCAGTGGACAGTCCTGAGCGGGGGAAACCTGCAGAGGCCATGTTTTGATAGACTTCGGAGCTGTTTGCGCCAAACTCATGCAGCATCTGATCAAAAACGCCCTGAAGTTCCAGGGGGATATCATAGGTGACCGTTTGCTGTATATTGTTCAGGCTCATGTTGCGTCGGGTTTCTTCATGCAATACGACGCCGTCACTTCTCAGCGTTATGGCACCTGGATAGGTCATGCCGCTGCCATTAACTTTCCAGTTGGAAAAATCAGCAATGAGGATGACATCGCCCCGCAAGAAATCATATTCAGGGGTGCTTGCCATCGGAATCATGCCATCCTCAGCGACATACAGTGAAATATCCCCGACACCGGTGGGAATGGTCAATACGGTGAAATTCATACCGTTCATGACAGCAGGTGTTTCTTGCACCCTTGCCGGGTTTTCCTGTGCGAGTGCCAGAACAGCCTGAGGTTGCAGCAGGTAGAACTCTTTCAGTATTGCGGCACGACGATCTGAGGTCATCGCACTTGGTGCGGGACTAAACTGGGAATCCAGGCCAGTAATCATCCCCAGCTGGCCATTGATAATCTGGGTGGATGCATGGGAGCCGGCTGCCCGGTCCCGGGTAATATCAATGCGTATACGAATATTATCGTCACCGATATTTGCAGCATTGATGGTCCAGTCAAAGGCTTCGGGCCTGGGGTCGGTTCCGCCTGGGACCGGGCTTTCATCCAGTTCATAGCGGTTGCCGGAACCGGAAATAACAAAGGAGTCCATGTTCTGAAGCAACTGTGCGCCACCGAGAGCGGCGATGGCCCTGTCCAGAGTGCTTTCAGGCTCCATGCTCATTTCCTCAGCGGGCATGGCGGCTTCTTCATCCTGAGAGCAGGCTGAAATCAAAAGCACAGTCATTATTAAGCTTAGGTTTTTCTTAAAATTCATTGCGCTATCCTGTTAGATTTAACTGTGAGTGAATTTTTACCAGAGCTTTTCTAATGCAATGCAGTTCTGGTTTGGTGACAGATTAGCATACGCTGATGCCTTGAACTTATCCAGATTTGCCGGCAGAAGTCACAGGCCTGGCAGAGGGCTTCAGTAGGCATTTGCAACGATGGCCTTGAGTAAAACAGCTTAATTTAACTATCATGCCTGGCTGCGGCGCATAACCTATAGGAGGGAGCCATGATTTCCACATTGCTGACATTTCAATACACGAACGATTTCGATGAACAGAAAATCACTGGCATTGCGGAACAGGCCCGCAGCAAGTTTGAGAATTTTCCTGGACTGAGAAGCAAGGCCTTCACGGTGTCTGCTGAAAGAAAGCAGGCAATCAATTTTTATGTCTGGGATTCTGAAGAAGCTGCCAATCAATTTTTCAATCCAGACAATATAAACCTGATTTCAGGTTTGTACGGTGCCACGCCAGATATCAGTTATCTTGATGTCAAGGTGCTGGTTGACAACCATAAGGCCTAAGGCCGATAAGCCCGCAGCAGTCACTCGGAAATGCTAAGGCTGGTAGCCTGCTTACCGGAACAGGCCTATACTTCAGCTCAATGACTTTCCCAGCGCCAACAAGCTTTGCTGTTCTGTTTGCCGATATTTCAGGCAGCTCAGCGCTGTATGCCCAAAAGGGAAATGAAGCCGCCAGCCTGCTGGTGAACAGCATCCTCGGCAAACTGTCTGAGGTCATCAACAGTTATCACGGCAGGATCATCAAGACGATTGGCGATGAGATCATGGCAAGTTTTGACAACTGCGACAGAGCTGTTAAAGCGGCACTGGAGCTGCAGCGCGCCTGCCTGCAACATTCCGGCCCTGCACAACTTATGCTGCGCATCGGCATGGATTTTGGGGAAGTCCTGCAGGAGCAGGAAGACCTGTTTGGTGAAACCGTCAATAATGCCGCCTACCTGACCTCCATTGCCAGTCGTGGAAAAATTCTGATCACGGCTGCCATCCTGGAGAAACTGACCCATAGTTCACGAAACAGCTGTTCCGAATACGACAAGGTCATTTTGAAAGGCCAGACACAAAAGTCCAGCATCTACAGAATATTCTGGGAACAGTTGCCGGGGGCAGGCCACCATGCCGTGACCCAGCATGTTGGCAATTTTGAATTTACCAGAGCCAGTAATTTCCGGATGCTGGAGCTTGTCTACAAGGGGCAGAGCCGATACCTGGATGCCGCCAGTACGCCCTTTCTGATCGGGCGGAATGAAACGGATTCCTCACTGGTCATCAGTAGTGAATTTGCCTCCCGCGACCATTGTCGCATCCTTTACCGGCGAGGAAAGTTCATCCTTTCTGATCACAGTACAAACGGGACTTATATTGCGCAGAATTCACAGCGCGAAATATACCTGCGACGGGAAGAATTGCCACTACTCGACTCTGGACGGATCAGTCTGGGACAGCCAGGGGCTGAAGCGGGGACAGAAATTCTGACCTTTAGTTTGCACCAGCCTGGCTGAAAAAATCCGGGTTCAAGCCATAGCAAGTTAAAAATCGGCAAATTCTACCCACACAGCGAGCATGGAAAAAACCAACCATATGTTTACAGATTTCAAACGGGATGCCTTCAGTCAGGGAGACATCACTATCAATTATGTCATCGGGGGAGAGGGGCCGCCGCTGCTGTTGCTGCATGGCTATCCACAGACGCATGTCATGTGGCATAAGGTCGCGCCCTTACTCGCCGGGCATTTTACGGTTGTGGCGAGTGACTTGCGTGGTTATGGCGACAGCAGCAAACCAGAGACAGCAGCAGATCACAGCCCCTATTCAAAAAGGAACATGGCTAATGATCAGGTGGCGCTGATGAAATCACTGGGTTTTTCAGCTTTTTGTGTGGCGGGGCATGACCGTGGGGGACGGGTTGCCCATCGAATGGCCCTCGACCACCCTCTTGCCGTTGATAAACTCGCGGTGCTTGATATTGCACCTACCTATACCATGTACAAGACGGCTGACAGAGAATTTGCCGAAGCCTATTACCACTGGTTCTTTCTGATCCAGCCCTATGACTTGCCGGAAAGAATGATTGCTGCAGACCCCGGATATTTTCTCGATAAAAAATTTGGGCAATGGGGACGAAACAGTGGGGCATTTACAGAAGCCGCGCTGGCAGAATACCGCCGCTGTTTGAGTCCGGCAATGATTCATGCCAGTTGTGAAGATTACCGGGCATCTGCCTCGATTGATCTGGAACATGATCAGGTGGATATTGATCTGGGCAACAGAATCCGATGTCCGGTTCTGTCACTTGTCGGAGCCAAAGGCTTTGTTTTTCAAAAATACAATATCGTCAAAGAATGGGAAAAATGGGCAGACCAGGTAATCAGTCTGGCTTTACCCTGTGGTCATTATTTGTCGGAAGAAGCCCCTGAAGAAACAGCCGAAGCCCTGCGGCAGTTTTTCCTCACGCAAAACCCTTAGGTCAATATCCCGGGAAGTTGTTTGCCTGGTTGCTTGGTTAAAACAGGGAGTAGGGGCAGGAGATGGTAGCTACGGGTGGACTTGAACCACCGACTCCAGCATTATGAATGCTGTGCTCTAACCAACTGAGCTACGTAGCCACGATTTCCTACTACGAGCGGCTATATCACAGAATCTGAAAATTTTATTTTCATTTTTTCTGCTCAACGTATGTCCGGATACGCCTGCGCGAAAAATTGAAAATAAAATTTCCATCTTCCGCACCCTAGCCACTCTCGTTACGAAAATAATCTCGATTTACGCGATGGAAAATCCAGGATCAAATCAAACGAAGGAGCGCATTCTCAGTAAATACGCCTGTTTTGTCAAGGTTTAGGGCATTTCTGCCAGTTTTCTAAAGGAACGTAATGAGCGCAGCCATGACAAGGCAAAAATTTGCGAAAGAGCGGAATTTACCGGTCTTGCTAAATGAGCATCTTGAGTAAATTTTTAACGCGGTAATGGCAAGCGCAATAGCTCCCTAGACATTAAACCTGAAATGCACCACATCGCCATCCTGGACAATATATTCCTTGCCTTCCAGACGCCATTTGCCGGCATCCTTGGCGCCTTGTTCGCCCCGGTACTGGATGAAATCCTCATAGCCAATGACTTCAGCACGAATAAAGCCTTTTTCGAAATCAGTGTGAATGACGCCAGCGGCCTGCGGGGCGGTCGCACCAACTTTCACGGTCCAGGCGCGGACTTCTTTCACGCCGGCGGTGAAGTAGGTCTGCAGACCCAGTAGTTTGTAGCCGGCGCGGATGACCCGGTCGAGGCCGGGTTCTTCCATGCCCATGTCTGTCAGGAAAAGCAGTTTTTCCTCATCATCCAGCTCGGCGATTTCAGATTCCAGTTTGTTGCAGACCGCCACCACTTCGGCGCCTTCTTCACGGGCGATAGTTTTTACCCGCTCCAGATGGGGGTTGTTCTCAAAACCGTTTTCATCAACGTTGGCGATATACAGGGTAGGTTTGATGGTGAGCAGATGCAGATCGTGGATAGTCTTGAGCTCATCCTTATTCAGGCCCAGACTTCTGGCCGGTTTGCCGCTGTCCAGATGGCCGTGGACTTTTTCCAGCAGCTCTTTTCGTTTCAGCAGCTCCTTGTCACCGCTCTTGGACATTTTCGCCGCCCGTTCCAGACCTTTGGCAACGGTTTCCAGATCGGCCAGCGCCAGCTCGGTGTTGATGGTTTCGATATCATCCTGCGGATTGATCGTGTTGGCGACATGGACCACGTTGCTGTCTTCAAAGCAGCGCACGACATGAGCGATTGCATCGCATTCGCGGATATTGGCGAGGAATTTGTTGCCCAGGCCTTCGCCTTTCGAGGCGCCGGCCACGAGACCGGCAATATCCACAAACTCCATGGTAGTGGGAATGGTTTTTTCTGGTTTGACGATTTCTGTCAGGGCATCAAGCCGGGCATCAGGCACAGGAACGATACCGGCATTGGGTTCGATGGTACAAAAAGGGAAATTTTCCGCTGCAAT
>CAZKJY010000043.1:0-9520 GCA_964553165.1 uncultured Enterobacteriaceae bacterium | reverse complement strand
TGCCAAAACCAATATAACAAGCAAAAGTCCCGTCAGGAGATCCATCTGCTGTACCGCGACTGCATCATCATGGAACAGACTCATATCGGCCAGACGTGGCAACAGGATGAGTTTAAGATAGAAAGGAATGACATGTAGCTGCGTCATCAACCTTTCAGTCATGGTGAAGTCTCTCACCGAATAATCTATGAAACTTTGTACATGGGTGAAGAAATACAGTGCGCCCATTACCAGGGGCAGGACCGCAAAGATCCCCATAAACACCCAGATTGGCCTTTTAAGTGCCTGTGATGGGTAATGACACTGATACACCAGCAGTTCCAATGCCAGGAGATAGAATGGAATCAGGGCGCCCGATTCCTTGGATAACAGCGCAAGCAGGAGACTGAGCGGGAAAGCCAGATAGGCAAGCAGATAGAATTTTTTTACCCTGTTTTCCACCAGGGCCTGTCTGGCAATGACAAATATGAGCAGGGACATCAAGGTAAACAGCGTAGCCAGCTGTGCCATTCGCTGGACCACATACAGCACGGTACTCACCATCAGGGGGTGCAGTAACCACAATGCTGCCGTAATCCCGGCAACCCAGAGTGCTTTTTCTGGCGAAACCTTGGCAGGCATCTGCGGCAGTATTTTCAGCAGTAGCCAGAAAATCAGCAGCCCGTTTAACAGATGAATAAGCAGATTATGAAATTTGTAACCCCAGCTTTCAGGACCGCTGACGATACCGCTGAAAGCAAGACTAAGCATGGAAACCGGCCTGCCCAGAACACCACTGCGGTTATGGGTAATGGCATACAGAATCTGATCAATATCAAACTCAGGGACATAAAAGCGCACGACATTTGCAATATCATCCAGCAAAAAAGGACCTGCCAGACCGCGCCAGTAAACCAGCATGGTTAACAGAGCGACTGAAACACCGGCAGCGCCGATTTTGAGTTTATTTTGCTGAAAGTAGGCTGACATCACAAAATCAACACATAAAAAAACCAGCCTCTACCGAAAGGCAAAGGCTGGCTTTTTATACAAAAAATTAATTCCGTTTTTAAGAATTAATTAACAGCTGGACGGCAGATACTGGGTACCGGCTGAAGCTGTGCATGACCAGGTCACACCGCTTGCTGAATAAGTAGGCTGCATCAGCAATACGATGGTGGCACCGAGGTTGGCAGTGTTGCCAGTGATAACGATGTAGGTACCATCCCAGGCGACGCTGCTTACCATGCCCTGAGAAATGTTCTGCAGAGTAACGGCAGTCGCACCAGGAACACCGTTGTTTAACAGAGCATATTCAGTGATAAGGTTTTTACCTGAGCTGGCAGCCAGTACCAGTTCAGAAGCTTTGGCGCGGATTGTGTAATCCTGGTAAGCAGGCAGAGCAACTGCAGCCAGAATACCGATGATCGCGATAACGATCATCAATTCGATCAGGGTGAAACCCTTTTGAGCACGTTTTTTCATGTTTTTCATGGTCTATCTCCAATGTGTGTTAAATCTGTCTGAGAAATCAGATCACCTCAACCAGGTTTCTCCAATATCTGGGCTTAAATCCTGCAAGGGGTGTGCCAGAAATGTTATCCAGACCAACTTTCCTCAGGAAACCACTAGATATAGTGGGTACCGATAAAAATTCGTGGTGAATTTTTGAACTGGTTCACTTTTTGGTCTATCCAGAAAGCTGTGATTTGACGCTTAGCAATGCTGCCAGGCCTGAGCAAACTGACAATTTGTGTCACTTTAGGTCATTTTGTGAACTGCTTAGCCATTTCTTTACCAAAATCCATTTTAAATTTTATATAGAAAAACAAGGTACTTAAAGTAAACTGTTAAGAATGAACCGCGAAGTTGACTTTGAAATCAAAGGGCTGGGCAAACGCCTGGTCAGTGGGCACATCATCCCCCAGGAAGAGTTGCTGCTGGCCAATGCCAAAGCTCTGAAAGAGAAAATCCCTCTCGCACGCTATCTGGTTAAAAACAAGATTCTCGACAGCCGGGTCATTGCAGAAACTGCCTCTTCTCAATTTGGCCTGCCCTGGCTGGATCTGAATTCGGTAGACCGTGCGGTCATCAGTCAAACCGCCGCGCTGGTGGATGAAAGACTGATCAGAAAGCACAATGTTCTGCCACTGGTGAAAAAAGGCAATCGTTTCACCCTGGCAGTCTCCGACCCCTCTGATGAAGTCGCCATCAACGAAATCAAGTTCAATACCGGTGCCAGCATTGATCTGGTCGTTGTCGAAGATGACAAATTACAGCTCCTGATTAACAGCATTCTGGATGGCGATCACCGGGAAGCCGGACGATTCGAGCAGTTCGAGGATGTTCGCCTGGAGGACATCAAATTTGAAGTCAGTGAGGAACCGCTCACTGATGACCCGGAAGAAGGCGTCGATGACGCCCCCATCGTCAAGTTCGTCAATAAAATCCTGCTGGATGCCATCAGGCTCGGCGTGTCCGATATCCATATTGAACCCTATGAAAAAGTATACAGAGTACGCTACAGGCTGGACGGCATTCTCAAGGAAATTGCCCGACCGCCGGTGAACATAGCCAATCGTATCTGTTCACGCATCAAGATCATGGCACAACTGGATATTTCAGAGCGCCGCCTGCCACAGGATGGTCGCATCAAAATGAAATTCACCCGGGCCAAGGCCATTGACTTCAGGGTCAACACGTTGCCGACCCTGTGGGGAGAAAAAATTGTCCTGAGGATTCTGGATTCCTCAAACACCCTGCTCTCGGTCGATCATCTGGGTTTTGAGGAAGAACAGAAGCAGCAGTTTCTTGGGGCACTCAAGCAGCATCAGGGCCTGATCCTGGTCACCGGGCCCACCGGCAGTGGAAAAACGGTCACCCTGTATACCGGTTTAAGTATTCTAAACACCCATGAAAAAAACATTTCAACCGCTGAAGATCCCGTGGAGATCAATCTGGAAGGGATCAATCAGGTTGCTATCAATCCCAAGGTAGGTCTCGATTTCGCCTCGGCATTGCGAGCCTTTCTGCGACAGGATCCTGACGTCGTCATGGTCGGCGAAATCCGGGATATCCTGACCGCAGAGATCGCCATCAAGGCGGCACAGACC
This sequence comes from uncultured Enterobacteriaceae bacterium, assembly GCA_964553165.1. Taxonomy (GTDB): domain Bacteria; phylum Pseudomonadota; class Gammaproteobacteria; order Pseudomonadales; family Pseudohongiellaceae; genus UBA5109. The sequence continues at coordinate 6,428 of CAZKJY010000043.1, read as the reverse complement.
GGTCATCTGGTGCTGTCTACCCTGCATACCAACAGTGCTTCCGAGACCCTGAGTCGCCTGATGAACATGGGGATCCCCCCCTATAATCTGGCAACCTCGGCAACACTTATTATTGCCCAGCGGCTGGCCCGATTGCTGTGTCCGCATTGCAAGAAGCCGGCAAAACTGGCGCCCAAGATACTGCTGCAGGAGGGCTTTTCCCCGGATCAGATCGAAAATCTGCAGATTTTTTCGGCGGTAGGCTGTGACAAGTGCAATGATGGCTATAAAGGTCGCACCGGAATCTATGAAGTGCTTCCCATCACTGATACTATTTCCCGTATTATAATGGACGGTGGCAATACGATTCAGATCGCTGATGCAGCCAGACAGCAGGGGTATAACGATCTGCGGCGCTCGGCATTGAACAAGGTGGCACAGGGGCTGACAAGCCTTGCCGAAGCCAACCGGATTACCTAAATTTAAAGACCCAAGACTGGGCTGGAAAACGCGTGGATAACGACTATGGCAAATCAGGCAGCAGCTGTTAAACAGGCAACTTATATCTGGCAGGGCAAGGATTCCAAAGGCCGGGCAACCAAAGGGGAAATCCCCGGCAACAGTATTGCCCTGGTCAAGGCCCAGCTCCGCAAGCAGGGTATCAATCCGACCAAGGTCAAGAAGAAAGGCAAGGACCTGTTTGCCCCATCCAAACCCAAGATCAAGCCCATGGACGTGGCCATTTTCACCCGGCAGCTGGCAACCATGATGAAAGCCGGCATCCCCCTGGTGCAGTCATTTGAAATCGTGGGTGGCGGCCTGGAAAATATCTCCATGCGCGAGGTGGTCTTTTCCATCCGCGATGATGTCGCTTCCGGTAACAACTTTGCCGACTCGCTGCGAAAATTTCCCCGCCAGTTTGATGATCTGTTCTGCAACCTGGTCGAGGCTGGTGAACAATCCGGTGCGCTGGAAAGCATGCTGGAGAGTCTGGCAACCTACAAGGAAAAATCGGAAGCTCTGAAAGCCAAGATCAAGAAGGCCATGAACTACCCAATTACGGTTGTCGCCGTTGCCATTATCGTCACGGGTATCCTGCTGGTTAAAGTGGTGCCACAGTTTGCAGAAACCTTTTCCAGCTTTGGTGCCGAACTGCCGATCTTCACCCAGTATGTCATGCGAATTTCAGATTTCGCCATTGCCTGGTGGCTGTACATTCTGGTGGGATTGGGTATCGCCAGTTATGTCTTCAAAGAAGCCAAAGTACGCTCCCAGAAATTTGCCGAATTTCTGGAACGCCTGTCACTTAAAGCCCCGGTTTTTGGCGATATTGTCAAAAGCTCTGCGCTGGCTCGTTTTACCCGAACCCTGGCAACGACCTTCGCCTCCGGGGTCCCTCTGGTGGATGCACTGGACTCAGTGGCCGGTGCCACTGGTAACGTCGTCTACAAGGAAGCCAGCCTACGGGTACGCGATGATGTCACCACGGGTATTCAGCTGACCCAGGCGATTAAATCCACCAACCTCTTTCCCATCATGGTCATCCAGATGGTATCCATTGGTGAGGAATCAGGCGCCCTCGATTCCATGCTCGACAAGTGTGCTACCTTCTATGAAGCCGAAGTCGATAATGCGGTTGATGGCCTGACAGCCATGATGGAGCCTCTTATCATGGCGGTTCTGGGGGTACTGGTCGGCGGACTGATGATCGCCATGTACATGCCTATCTTCCAGATCGGTTCAGTCGTCTAGGCATTCCAGTCAGGCATGGCTGTTGCTGCATTCTTTTCTGCCTACCCGCTGGCTTTATTGATCTTTGCGCTGTTGCTGGGACTGATTATTGGCAGCTTTCTCAATGTGGTCATTTATCGACTGCCGATCATGATGCAGCGGGAATGGACTGAGCAATGTCATGAATTTCTGGAACTCGAAGAAGCAAAAGCTACTACAGAGCCCGAGCAATTCAATTTAGCCAGTCCCGGCTCCCACTGTCCGCAGTGCAAACACGCTATCGGTGCGCTGGAGAACATTCCGGTACTGAGCTATCTGATACAGGGGGGCAAATGCCGACACTGCAAGGCAGGAATTTCTCCCCGCTACCCCCTGGTAGAGGCTTTCACAGGCATCGCCTCCGTACTGGTTGTACACAGCTTCGGGTTTACCTGGTTGAGTCTGGCCGTCCTGGTACTGACCTGGTCTCTCATTGTCCTGAGCATGATAGATTTTGATCATCAACTGCTACCGGATGATATAACCCTGCCAATACTGTGGCTGGGCCTGCTGATCAACTATTTCGATTTACTGACTTCACTGGAAGACGCTGTGCTCGGCGCCATGGCAGGTTATCTGGTGCTCTGGCTAGTGTACTGGATTTTTAAACTCGCCACTGGCAAGGAAGGCATGGGACAGGGGGATTTCAAATTACTGGCCGCACTCGGTGCCTGGCTGGGATGGCAGGCACTGCCACAAATTATTTTCCTCTCTGCGATTGTCGGTACGATTATCGGTCTTTCCCTGATTCTGTTCCGGGGCCGGGACAAAAATATTCCAATCCCGTTTGGCCCCTATCTCGCTGGAGCCGGGTTTATCGCCCTGCTTTGGGGAGAGAATGTACAGCAGCTCTACAATAGCCTGCTATTGTAGCCATGACAGCGTCAGATAAATTTCCTTACACTATCGGCCTGACCGGTGGTATCGCCAGCGGCAAATCAGCCGTCAGCAAGCTCTTCCAAGAACTGGGTGTCGCCGTGATCGATACTGATCAGATCAGCCGTGAACTGGTGAGTCCAGGCACTGATGGTCTGGAAGCCATCAGACAGCATTTCGGCCCAGAGATTCTGGAGAGCTCAGGTGAGCTTGATCGACGCAGGCTTCGCCAAATCATTTTCAGTGAACCGGCTCAAAAACAATGGCTGGAAAACCTGCTCCATCCACTGATCAGAGCCCGTGCCCGGGAGCTACTTGCAGCCACCACAGGCAGCTATGCTATCCTCGTGGTGCCTTTGTTACTGGAAAGCGAGCACTATGGCTTTGTTGATCGCGTGCTGGTGGTTGATATCCCGGAAAGTTTGCAGATTAGCCGGGTAATGGCGCGTGATGGCTGCAGCCAGGCTGTAGCCAAAAACATCCTGTCAGCGCAGATGCCGCGTCAGGATCGACTGGCCAGGGCGGATGACATCATTGAGAACAGTGGCAGCCTGGAAGATCTCAAACACAAGGTTCTGGAACTGCATGAAAAATATCAAAGACTCAGCCAAAGCTGACATCGATGAAATCGCCTGCCCGCAATGTGGCAAGATGGTTGCCTGGATCGAAGAAGAAAAATATCGGCCCTTCTGTTCCAGACGTTGTCAGATGATTGATTTTGGCGACTGGGCCAATGAAAAAAATACCATCCCAGCTGAAACGCCACCTGATGAGTGGGAAGAGACTGAGCAGGATTAGGTGTTCTGCAGGTAGTTGACGATGGGCAGGTTGGCTGCCGGGAATTCATAATCGCCCAGTTCTGATACGGAAACCCAACGAATCTCCTGACCTTCCCTGCCCAAAGCATTACCGGAATACTGCCCAACCTCCCAGATATCCAGCAGGACCCGTTTGTCGCCATAGTCGTGTTCGACCTGTAGCAGTGGCAGCAGGCTGGTAATGTCCACCTCCAATGCCAGCTCTTCCAACAGTTCCCTACCCAGAGCTAGCTGGACACTTTCGCCTGTTTCAACTTTACCGCCTGGAAATTCCCACAGGTCACCCTGGTGCTTATTTTTGTCTCGAAAAGCGATGAGGATTTGCTGTGCTTGATTGCGGATAATACCGACAGCAACGTGGACCGTTTGCGACATCCTGCAATCAGGTCCGGTATTCTGCGTTGATCTTTACATAATCGTAAGACAGATCGCAGGTCCAGGTCTGAACGGATGCACGACCTCTGCCAAGCATGACACGAATACTAAAGGCTGGTTTACTCACTACGCCTTGTCCGGCCTGTTCGGCATAAGTCGGCGAACGTTCCCCGTTTTCGACGATAACGACCTCATCCAGACTGATGTTAATGTTTGCAATATCCAGATCAACGACACCGGCTCTGCCTACTGCTGCGAGGATCCTGCCCCAGTTGGGGTCTGATGCAAATAATGCAGTCTTGACCAGTGGCGACTCGGCTATGGCATAGGCAACACGCAGGCATTCGGCCTGATCCTGACCCTCACAGACTTGAATGGTGACGAACTTGGTGGCCCCTTCCGCATCCTTGATGATGGCCTGGGCAAGCATCTGATAAACCTCATGCAGGAGGCTCGCAACGGCTTTGCGCCCTTCTGGACCCAGCTTGGCAAAATCCACCTCACCCTGTCCGCTGGCTACCAGCATGCAGCAGTCATTGGTAGAGGTATCACCATCCACGGTAATGCGGTTGAATGACGCATCTGCTGCCGCTTTGTTCAGATCATGCAGCGTCTGCCTGTCAATGTTGGCGTCGGTAAAAATGAAACCCAGCATGGTCGCCATGTTGGGCTTGATCATGCCAGCGCCCTTGGCAATACCGGTCACTGTGAGTGTTTTACCCTCAAGCTGAATCTGGCGCGAGCACAGCTTGGGAACCGTATCGGTTGTCATGATGCCTCGGGCAACTTCGGGCCAGCTGTCAGCCTGCAAAGAAGCCAAGGCCTCAGGTAAAACCCTGAAAATTTTCTCGACTGGCAGAGCTTCCCCGATCACCCCTGTTGAAAAGGGCAAGACCTGGCTGCTTTCAACTCCAGCTGCCTGTGCAAGTTCTTCGCAGCACAATCGTGCATTCTGTAATCCGGGCTTACCCGTCCCGGCATTGGCATTACCGGTATTGATCAGGAAATAGCGCGCATCCGCTTCAGTATTATGCTGTTTTGCCACCTGAACGGGCGCCGCACAAAAGGCATTCTGTGTATAGACGCCAGCTACGGTGGCACCTTCGCAAAGCTCAAACAGTACCACATCCAGCCGCCCGGGCTTTTTAATCCCAGCCGACACGGCTGACATTTTGATACCTGCTATTGGATAAATATTTTCTGAGTTTTCATTCATACTTTTAATTTCTAAATTGAATGAGTTTAGCCCTTGCTTTCATATTTATCGTCCTTCGATCTTTCTCTTGCTAAAGTCGGCGCTGCGGAACTCGCTGCTTCGCAGCTCAGACAGTCCTCGCTTGATTCCGACTTTAGCGCGAGAAAAGGACATCTCAATGGACTCTAAATATGAACCCAAGACCTTTTGCAGCGTATCTTAATCGAAAAGAATCCTGGTGATACAAAAAAGTTGGAACGCCTAATTTATTACCTTAAACCAAGGCTCTGAAATTGAGATTAAGAGCGTCGCAAGAAAATCTCAAGAAGCGTTATGAGCTCAGCCATTACATTTTTATAAAATTTTAAAAGTGCCATGAATAACCATTACTTGAAATTGAGAGTAAGAGCGTCGCGAGCGATGGTGAGACGAGGCAAAGTTAAATTTTTTGCAGGAGCTTACAAGGTAAGTAAGTGACTGAATAAAATTTAACTTTTACGAAGTATCACCGAGCGCAGCAGCTCTTAATCCAATTTCCCGTGGCACTGTTTATATTTTTTTCCTGATCCACAAGGACACGGTTCATTTCTTCCAACCTTATCCCCTTCGCGCACAAAAGGCGCCTTCTGCTGACCGGGCTGACTGGCTTCAGGTGCTTGTTGCTGCGCGGCATTATCCATCAGATTGGCTGATTGATGTGTCAGGGTCGTCTGCTCTTTGCTCTGTTCTTCCCGACGCTTTTTCTCAATCGCATCCAGCTCATCCTTTTGTTGTATCCTGACGTGGCTGAGGAACTTGATGACTTCATACTGGATATTATTCAGCAGTTCTTCAAAGATTCCGAATGCTTCACGCTTATATTCCTGTTTTGGATTTTTACCGGCATAGCCTCGCAGGCCAATGCCCTGGCGCAGACTGTCCATCTGTGACAGGTGCTCCTTCCAGAGGGTGTCGAGTATCTGCAGGGTAATCTGCTTCTCAAAAATCTTCATGTTTGGCCCAACATCGGCACATTTGCGGGTATAGCTTTCCTCTACCACTTTGACAATCCTTTCACGCAGACTCTCTTCGTAGAGTGACTTGTCGGCATCCAGCCATTCCTGTACTGGCAATGTTTCGCCAAACTCCACAAGCAGGGCTTTTTCCAGGCCGGGGATATCCCACTGCTCCTCAACACTTTGAGGTGGAATGTAAGAGCTGATGACCTGATTCACCACGGTGCTGCGCATGTCAGCAATGACCTCACTGATATCCTCTTCCTCCATGAGTTCATTACGACGTTGATAGATGATCTGTCGCTGGTCATTGGCGACATCATCGTAATCCAGCAATTGCTTGCGGATATCAAAGTTGCGTCCTTCCACTTTACGCTGGGCCTTTTCGATTGAATTCGTGACCATGCGATGTTCAATGGC
>CAZKJY010000042.1:0-9594 GCA_964553165.1 uncultured Enterobacteriaceae bacterium | reverse complement strand
CATTCTGTGGTGGCATCCTGATCCGCGGATGGTCTTGTTTCCTGATCAGCTCCATGTCTCCCGAAGTCTGCAAAAATTCATGAATAAACAGACCTATAAGGTCACCAGCGATACCGCGTTCAGCGAGGTCGTCAGGGCCTGTGCTGAGCAACGAGGCAAGGGTCGTCATGGCACCTGGATAACCGCTGACATGCAGTCAGCCTATCTGCGTTTACATCAGGCGGGCTGTGCACATTCAGTGGAAGTCTGGCAGGGAGATCAGCTACAGGGCGGTCTTTATGGCATCGCCATAGGCGCCATGTTCTTCGGTGAATCCATGTTCAGCCGGCAGTCCAACACTTCAAAACTGGCCTTTGTGACTCTGGTCCGGAAACTGCAGGATCAAGACTATAAACTCATCGACTGCCAGGTGGCGAGTGGCCATCTCCTGAGTCTCGGAGCCAGAGAAATTTCACGCCAGGAATTTATGACAATATTGGACAGGGCCATTTTGCTTCCCCGCAGCTGGCCATGGAAAATTACGGGCGAATGACTTAATTTAGAATCCTGATCCCAAATAGCAAGCTCGCATGACTTCACTGAAAGACTTAAAACTCTTCACAACCGCGGAACACGATTGCAGCTATTTACCTGGGCAACGTGCCAAAACCCTGTTTATTGATCCGGAATTCAGCGTCGACAGTGAATTTCATACCCGCCTGAATGAAATAGGTTTCCGTCGCAGTGGCGCCCATATTTACCGCCCTCACTGTCAGCATTGCTCGGCCTGCACACCCTGCCGGGTACTGGTCAATGAATTTACCCCTTCCCGGCGATTCCGTCGTGTGCTGAAAAGAAATGAGGACCTTCAGGTATCACCGGTAACCAGCATCGCCGAAGAGCCACACTACCGGCTGTATGAAAAATACATCAATACCCGTCATCAGGATGGCGACATGTTTCCCGCCTCGCGTGAGCAGTACCGATCATTCCTGCTTACCTGCCGTAAAGACACCCTGTTTCTGGAAATCCGCTCTCCGGAATCCGCACTGCTTGGCGTGATGATTTGCGACCGCTTACTGAATGGTCTCTCGGCAGTGTTCACCTTTTATGATCCTGAGCTGGAAAGGCGTTCTCTTGGCACCTACGCCATACTCTGGCAAATCCTCACTGCCAGACGCCTCAAACTGACCTATCTCTATCTCGGATACTGGATCAGGGACTGTCACAAGATGAATTACAAAACCCAGTTTACTCCGCTCGAACTGCTCTGTTCTGATGGCTGGCGCCGTCAGGACAGCTAAACTGCCCTCCCCTGTAAGAAGAAATTTTGCCAAGTTGAGCTATTTCAGGCACAATGCGGCGCTTCACTGACTAGTGACTAATGATTAACCCGAGGAATCAATGTCGAAAGAAGATCAGATTGAAATGGAAGGCGAGGTCATCGATACGCTGCCCAATACCATGTTCCGTGTAAAACTGGATAACGGTCATATTGTGACCGCACATATTTCAGGAAAAATGCGCAAGAACTACATCCGTATCCTGACAGGCGATAAAGTGACTGTCGAAATGACTCCCTATGATTTAACCAAGGGCCGCATCACCTACCGGGCTCGTTAATAGCTGCCCGACAAGTCGTCTAGGCTTCCAAATCTTCCTGTTCCTGACTGTCTTTCTGACGAGCTTTGGCAGCCTTGCTGTCCGCTTCAATTTCCAGCTCGATGCGATCATCCCTGACGATCACATGCACATCACCACCCTGAACCAGCCTGCCAAACAGAATGTCTTCTGCCAGCGGCTTTTTGATCTCAGTCTGAATCAGACGCAACATTGGCCGGGCACCCATTTTCTTGTCATAGCCATGTTCCACAAACCAGTCCACGGCTTCATCATCCACATGCAGGCTGACGTGCTTTTCATCCAGTTGCACTTGTAATTCCATGAGAAATTTATCCACCACGGTACGGATAACTTTTGTATCCAGCGGCACGAAGGGAATGATCGCATCCAGACGATTACGGAATTCAGGCGTAAACATTTTCTTGATGATTTCCATACCATCGGTGCTGTGATCCTGCTGGGAAAAGCCAATGGAATTTCGGCTCATTTCCTGGGCGCCGGCATTGGTGGTCATAATCAAGACCACATTCCGAAAATCTGTCTGACGACCATTATTGTCAGTCAGCACACCATGATCCATTACCTGCAGTAAAAGATTGAACACGTCTGGATGGGCTTTTTCGATTTCATCCAGCAGGAGAACACAGTGCGGATGCTTGCTGACTTCTTCCGTCAGCAAACCGCCTTGATCAAAACCCACATAGCCAGGCGGGGCACCTATCAGCCTGGAGACCGTGTGACGCTCCATGTATTCAGACATGTCATAACGGATCAGTTCCACGCCCAGAATCTTGGCCAGCTGTTTGCTGACCTCGGTTTTGCCAACACCAGTCGGTCCGGAAAACAGATAGGAGCCAATCGGTTTGTCACCTTCACGCAATCCAGCCCGGGACAGCTTGATCGATGAAGCCAGCGCTTCGATGGCTGGATCCTGACCAAACACCACCAGTTTGAGATTTTTCTCCAGATCCTTGAGCAGGGTCTTGTCGGAGGCTGATACATTTTTTTCCGGAATTCGGGCAATCTGCGATACCACCCGTTCGATATCGGCAACAGAAATCAGTTTCTTGCGTTTACTCACAGGCTGCAGATTCTGGTATGCGCCTGCCTCATCAATCACATCGATGGCCTTGTCTGGCATGAAGCGATCGTTGATATAACGGTCTGCCAGCTCTGCCGCTGCCTTCAGTGCCTTGTTGCTGTAACGCAGATGGTGATGCGCCTCATAGCGTGATTTCAATCCTTTCAGAATCTGATAGGTCGTATCCACATCAGGCTCGCTGATATCAATTTTCTGAAACCGGCGAGACAGGGCGCGGTCTTTTTCAAAGATGCCGCGATATTCCTGATAGGTCGTTGAACCGATACAACGGAGTCTGCCGGAAGTCAGCAGAGGTTTAAGCAGGTTGGAAGCATCCATGACACCGCCGGAAGCAGCGCCAGCCCCGATAATGGTATGTATTTCATCAATAAACAGAATCGCATGCTCATCCTTGCCCAATTCTGCCAGCAAAGCCTTAAAGCGTTTTTCAAAATCGCCCCGGTACTTGGTACCTGCCAGTAGCGCGCCCATATCCAGCGAATAAACAGTACTGTCTTTAAGTACTTCGGGGACTTCGCCGTCAACAATCTGCTTCGCCAGTCCCTCGGCAATGGCCGTTTTACCAACACCGGATTCACCGACAAACAGTGGATTATTTTTGCGTCTTCTACACAATACTTGAACCAGACGCTCGATCTCCTTGCTGCGACCAATCAGGGGATCAATATTGCCTGCCCGGGCCTGCTCATTCAGATTCTGGGCAAAACTTTCGAGCGGACCGGCATTTTCCTCTCCCTGTGAAACTTCACCCTGAATCTCAGCTTGATCATCATGGCTGAGGCCGGGTTTTTCGATTGAACCGTGGGTAATATAGTTGACGACCTGTCCCCGCGTGATGCCCTGCTTGTTCATGAAGTAGACTGCGTGACTTTCCTTTTCACTGAAAATGGCAACCAGCACATTGGCACCACTGACTTCCTGACGGCCGGAAGACTGTACGTGAAAGACAGCACGCTGCATGGCGCGCTGGAAACTCAGGGTCTGCTGGATATCCCGGCTCTCACTGCCCTCTTCAGTCATCGTTGGCACATAGAGTTCCAGATGCTGTTCGAGATCCTCGCGCAATTCTTCCAGGTCGGCATCACAGGCCAGCAGAATTTCCCTTGCTGCGGGATCATCAAGCAAAGCCAGGAGTAAATGCTCCAGCGTCAGAAACTCATAGCGTTTATGTCTGGCTTCTTTGAAAGCTCTGTTGAGGGTGAACTCCAACTCTTTACTGAACATGTGGATTTCCTGGCTTTCGCTCCCGATTAATTTGCTGTTTAAATCTTATCAATTTTCCTCGTGCTACTTCATCGATCATCTTCAATTTCAATGTCACACAACAGAGGATGTTCTGAATCCCGTGCATATTCATTCACCAGTACTGCCTTGGTTTCAGCAATTTCCCTGGGAAATACACCACAAACTCCTTTGCCTTCAGTATGAACTTTCAACATGACTCTGGTCGCTGTTTCCACATTCATGGCGAAAAACTTGCAGAGCACATTAACGACGAACTCCATGGGAGTATAGTCATCATTCAGCAGGATCACCCGGTACAAAGGCGGTGGTTTTACCTTCAGCGTTTCCGGCGCCAGCGCTTCTCCGAGGACACCCTCGCCATCAATACCACCATTTGCTGCCATGGCCTGGACTACTTGTCTGGAAGTTTTATTACTCATTGCGAATCTTGATAACAGTCTATGCATTTAATAATTCAGCAGATTGACAGCCAAATCTTTACAAAAATGTCATCGTGAAAATAGCTATTTCTCCTTTGAGAAACTATACCATGCTTCCCGTTAAAACAATGCGCTTTGATGCAAAAATTGCTTCTGACAGCAGAGATGGAGGCGCCATCAGGATATTTCAAGATTCTTGCACAATTAGAATTGACTTAATATTTCAAAGGGTTTATATCAACAATGACTTGATTCAAAACAAAAATAAATACTACACAATGAGTAGTAAGGCAGGTCATGAATGAGTACTGGTCAAGTTAAATGGTTTAATAATGCAAAGGGGTTTGGGTTCATCTTGCCGGATGGTGGTGGCGGGGATTTATTTGTCCACTATTCGTCTATCGGCATGGAGGGTTACAAAACCCTGAAAGCCGGGCAGGCTGTTTCCTTTGATATCGTCGAAGGACCAAAAGGTTTGCATGCGGCCAACATTGTTCCTCTTGATCATAAAGAGGAAGGCTCTCCTGCTGCAGAGTCTTCTGCAGAATCTGCGGACGCCGAATCTGAAACTGCCGGTGATCCGGAAGAGGAATCAACAGAGCAGTAAGTAGCACCCATCGCTCTGGTTATTCCCACTGCAATGTCTTTTCTGCCGGCCTGGACAGAACACTTTTCTGTGTACTGACAGCGCTATCTTTTGGCTGTTGCTGCTATCATTAAGCCATGAGCAAGCTTGTCCTTTTTAATAAACCCTATCTGGTTCTGTGTCAGTTCACTGATGAAAAAAATTCAGGCGAATCGCGTCAGACACTCGCTGATTTTATAGACATCAAAGGGGTCTATGCCGCCGGACGACTGGATATGGATTCAGAAGGACTGCTGTTACTAACCGACAACGGTGCATTGCAACACAGAATTGCACACCCTTCCCGTAAAATGAAGAAAACCTACTGGGTACAGGTGGAAGGTGAAGTTGATGAAACTGCACTTGCGCAACTGCGCGAAGGTGTAGCGCTGAAAGACGGCCTGACCGCACCAGCGGAAGCCACACGCATGACAGCCCCAGAAATATGGCCACGCTATCCTCCAATCCGGGAACGTAAAAAAATTCCCACATCCTGGCTGAGCCTGAGCCTCACCGAAGGTAAAAATCGCCAGGTGCGACGCATGACTGCGGCTGTTGGATTGCCAACATTACGTTTAATCCGCTACCAGATTGGTGAGTGGAATATTGGCGATCTGAAGCCGGGAGAATTCAAGGTCATTGATCTCTAGGGTGAAGACCATGAACATACCCGACACCCCCATTTCGGCGGCCCGGCTTCAGTGGCGGGACGATGGCAGTCCCTACTCTCTGGATTATGCTGATATTTATTATTCAGAGTCTCAGGCACTGACTGAAAGCAGCTATGTGTTTCTACAGGGCAATGATCTCGAACAGCGATGGCAGCAACTCTCCAGCAATGATTTTTGTATTGGCGAACTGGGCTTTGGCGGCGGTCTGAACTTCCTGAACAGTTGCCGCTTATGGACAAAGGTGGCGCCGGAAGGTGCCTGTTTACATTATCTGGCCTGTGAACTGCACCCTTTTCTGGGCAGTGATCTGGAACGTTTATATCGTTTCTTCCCTGAACTTGACTTTTTTGCCGGTAAACTGCTCATGGCCTACCCTCCACTTTGCGCCGGCATTCACCAGCGTACTCTTCAGTTTGGGAAACACCGGATTAAATTAAGCTTACTGCTGGGTGATGCCAGACAGATGCTGAATGCCATCAGGCAGCCTCATGGATTCCGGGTAGACGCCTGGTTCCTTGACGGGTTTTCACCAAAATCCAATCCTGCCCTCTGGGAGGAACACCTCTGCAAAATCCTGGCTGACCTCAGTCATCCAGGAACGACGCTCAGCACCTACAGTGCCGCTGCAGTGGCTAAACGCTCCCTGCAGAACAGCGGTTTCAAACTCACCCGGATAAAGGGGTTTGATCGCAAGCGCCACATGCTGAAAGCGGTTTTTCAACCCAACAGCAAGCCACCCAGCTGGCATGCTGATGCCTTCACCCTACCCGCCGCCCTGACTGTCCGGGATAAAACGGCCCTGATAATTGGTGCTGGCCTGGCTGGCTGTTCAACAGCCTATGCACTGGCCGCGGATGGCTGGCAGGTGACAGTTGTTGAACGGAATGGGCAGGTCGCCAGCAAGGCATCCGGTAATAAACGGGGAATTGTATCCTGCCGGTTTTCCCTCAACCGCGATGACAGCAACGATTTCTATCTACAGGCTTATTTTTATGCGCTGGCTCACTATGCCGGTCTTGCGGACAAACAAAACTTTGACTGGCAGCAGACTGGCCATCTACACCTTGCCAGCAATGAGGCTGAGTTGATTCGCCAGCACAAAATCCACAGCGTGTCCTGCCTGTCTGGCTACACACAATTACTTGATGCCCAACGTGCCTCCGAACTGACCGGCATGGACCTGAAGCGCGGTGGATTATATTTACCGGCAGGAGCAACACTCAATCCTGCCCTGTTGTGTGAGGCCTATCTGCAACACGAGGGAATCCGTGTGCTTCTGCATACCGACGTCATCACCCTGCAGTTTACACAGGGACAATGGCAGGTACTGGGCCCGCAGGGCGAGATTGCGCGTGCCGATATGCTGGTGATTGCCAACAGCCTTGACGCTATCGCATTCCAGCAAACAAAGGACTATCCCCTGCGGAGCAATTATGGCCAGGTAGATGAATATCGCATTCCTGAAGGGGTCAGCACACCGGCATGCAGCATCAGTGGCAGAACCTATCTCATTCCACTGGATAAACAACACCTGCTGCTTGGAGGATTGACTGTACCGGATTCAGAAACCCGTCCTGATCAACAGGCGGGCCAACTGATGAATCTTGATCTGCTCAGGCCTGTCAGCAGTACCCTGGCTGCCAAGCTGTCAACGCAGCATCCTGTACACAGTCGCAGGGGCATGCGCTGCAGTAGTCCAGACTATCTTCCCCTGGTCGGTCCAGTTGAAAAGCGTGAGGCCTGTGAGGAAATATTCCAGCCTTTACAGCGAAATGCACGTCAGCGAATTACACAGGAAGCCGTACTCTACCCGGGGCTGTTTATCAATGTCGCTCACGGCGCCCATGGCCTGAGCAGCACTCCGCTAAGTGCGGCCTACCTGAGTGCCCTTGCTGGCGGTCAGGTTCTGCCACTGACAAACAGCCTGTGCCGCAAACTGCACCCGCTGCGTTTTTTAATAAGGGATTTGAAACGGCAGAAGCGTTAGCGATTCAGAAAGCAGGTCAGCGCATCTAGGAGATACCCTGTATCCCTGCTGCCGGCAAGTTCACGGATGGAGTGCATGGCAAATGTCGGCACCCCGACATCAAGGGTTTTCACACCCAGATTGGAAGAAACAACAGGCCCAATGGTGGAACCACAGGCCATATCACTGCGCACAACAAAACTCTGCAGGGGAACATTGGCTTTTTTGCAGTAGGCCTTGAAGCGTGCGCTGGTTTCACTGTTACTGGCATAACGCTGATTGGCATTGATTTTGAGAACCGGTCCCTGGTTCAGCAGAGGACCATGTTGCGAATCATGGCGATCAGCAAAATTGGGATGAATACCGTGCGCATTATCGACTGATACAAACATGGAATGCTCCAGCAGACGCCGTTTTGCCTCCTGCCGGTTCTGTTCGGAAAACCTTTCCGCAATACGCTCCAGTACCGCCTCCAGAAAAGACCCTGCGGCCCCCGCCACAGACACACTGCCGACTTCCTCATTATCACTGCAAAGCAAAAGGCTTGGGAAGGATTCCTGACTGGACAGCAGGGCTTCCACTGCTACATGGCAACTCAGCAGGTTATCCAGTCTTGCAGAAGCAATAAATTCATCTTTAACGCCGATAATTGCAGGCGCCTGGACATCGTAAAGACTCAACTCAAAACTCAGCACCTGTTCTGCATCCGATAGCCCGAGTTCATCCTGCAGGAAACCCAACAGCAAGGCCGGAAAATCAAACTTCCTGTGCTTGCTGTCCAGTTGCATCAGGATCGGGGGCAGGTATTTCTGTTCATTAATACTGCGGGTTTTATTGGCTTCCCGGTCGAGATGGATGGCCAGACTCGGCACAGTGGCAATGGCCTTACGGAAATCAACCAGTGTCATTCTGACCTGCCCGCTACTATCCAGATAATTCACCCTTCCGGCCAGGGAGAGATCACGGTCAAACCAGGGATTCAGCAAAACCCCGCCATAGACTTCAACGCCCACCTGTGCATAGGAATTGGCAACAAAGCCGGCTTCAGGCTTAAGTTTCAGACAGGGACTGTCGGTATGCGTTCCCAGCATGTGAAAACCCTGGGTAATGGGGTCTGCACTCCCCGTGCGAAACGCAATCAGTGAAGAATAATTACGGGTGACAAAATAGGAGCTGCCAGAAGACAGCTCCCAGCTCTCACCCTCATCAAGGCGTAGAAAGCCCGCTTTGAGTAGGCGTTCTGTGATGTTTTTTACAGCGTGAAAGGGCGTCGGTGATATCTTAATGAAATCACATAAGCCTGCATTGAGGCCTGCTTGCATGGTCCACCTTGTCCGGACAGCTTATTCAATACCCAGCAATTCTACATCGAAGATCAGTGTAGAATAAGGGGGGATGGGGCCCGCGCCATTGGCACCATAAGCCAGTTCAGAGGGAATGAAAAAGCGGTATTTATCACCAACCTGCATCAGCTGCAGGCCTTCCGTCCAGCCCGCAATGACACCATCCAGCGGGAAGCTGATGGGTTCCCCACGATCAACAGAACTGTCAAAAACACTGCCGTCAATCATGGTGCCATGATAATGGACCCTGACTTCATCAGTGGCTGATGGCATGGGCGCATTGGAATCCTGGGATTCTTCCAGCACCATGTACTGGAGACCCGAACTGGTCGTCATCACCCCGGGCTGCAGGGCATTATCCGCCAGAAAATCAGTATTGGCCTGTTGCATGGCTTCCATCTCGGCAACAGCCATTTCCTGCATGCGCTGACTGTAGGCATCCAGGGCGGCAATAATTTCTTCATCACTTAATTGGATGGAATCATCAATGGCATCGCGAATTCCCTGAATCAAGGCGGCGGAATCAACTTCCGGTCCGATGATGCCCTGACTGGCCAGGTTCAATCCGATATTGACCCCGATACTGTAGCCTGCCCTTACGTCAGTCGCTTCCAGGTCCAG
>CAZKJY010000041.1:0-9876 GCA_964553165.1 uncultured Enterobacteriaceae bacterium | reverse complement strand
ACAATTCATGCATACCGGTGACAGGGTCGCACACAGACATGGCTGCGAAGGTATCGCCATGGTAGGCACCACGCAGACTTAACAGTTTGTTTTTTTCCGGTTTGTCCTGGCTCATCCAGTATTGCTTGGCCATCTTGATAGCAACTTCTACCGCCACGGAGCCGGAATCGGAGATAAAGACTTTTTGCAGAGATGGGGGAGTCAGTTCGACCAGCAGGCGACACAGCTCAATGGCTGGTTCATGACTGATACCACCAAACATGACATGTGCCATCTTATCCAGCTGCTTGCGAACGGCTGTATCCAGTATGGGGTTTCTGTAGCCATGTATGGCACTCCACCAGGAGGCCATGCCATCAATCAGACGGCTGCCATCTTCCAGATTCAGGTAAACATTCTCAGCAGAAACAACCGGATAGACTGGCAGTGGATTCTGCATGGATGTGTAGGGATGCCAGATATGGTGCTTGTCAAAATTGAGATCGATCATGGCGAGTGATTTTACCGGAAACAGGGTGTTTTTGCCCTAAACAGCCATTGGACTAATGCAGGCAGATTAGGTAGCCTTGGCTCCTTAAAATAATAAATCGCAGCTTGCGGAGGAAGTATGAAATCAATAGTCAAGAGCATGGGTCTGGGGATGGCTCTGTTAACACTGACAAGCAGCCTGGGATTTGCCCAGGATCGACCCATTGCCGGGGCCAACTGTGAGAATCCGGTGCCCCCGTCCATTACAGATGCAGCCAGTCAGAGCATGGACATGTTGCTGGATGCCCAGGACGCTGTGCAGGCCTATATTGCCGATTCCAACGAATTTATCGACTGCGTTGATCGCGTTATCGACAGACGTGGTGGGACTGCATCTCAGGAGACCCTGGATGAATGGACAGCGCTGATTAACAGCAATATTGATGCTCAGGAAGCCGTTGCGACGGCTTTCAATGAACAGGTCCGAGCCTATAATGCTTCCCAGGAATAAGCTGCCAGTCAGAGGTTGAAAGTTATAAAAAAAGGGCTCTTGAGCCCTTTTTTTATGTCATTGAAATACCGTGATATTTCCCTAGTTCAGACCCCGTCGTTCAAGCAAAGGAGTGATTTCTGCAGCTCTGCCCCTGAAGTCTTCATAAAGCTGCATGGCATCACGACTGCCGCCTTTTGAAAGCAGCGTGTCCCGAAAATGCTGGCCGTTCTGTCGTGACAGACCATCATTCTCCCGGAACCACTCAACCGTATCGGCATCCAGTACTTCACTCCAGATATAGGAATAGTAACCGGCGGCATAGCCTCCCATGATGTGGGAAAAATAGGTCAGTCTGTAGCGGGGTGGGATCAGAGCCGGATCAAAACCGGCGGCCGCCAGTGCCTCTTCCTCAAAACGCATGATATCTGAAGCACCCGGCACCTCATCGGGATCAAGCTGATGCAGTGCCATATCGGTAACCGAGGCCGCCAGGTATTCCGTTGTCGCGAAGCCCTGGTTGAATTTCATTGCATCGAGTACGCGTGTCAGCAATTCTCCGGGCAGAGCCTCACCGGTTTCGTAATGGCGGGCATAGTTGGCCAGTACTTCCGGCCAGTCAGCCCACATCTCATTCACCTGTGATGGGAATTCGACAAAATCACGGGGCACACTGGTCCCTGAAAAGGAGGGATAGACCACATCTGAAAACATGCCGTGCAGGGCATGTCCAAATTCATGAAAAAGAGTGTTTACTTCGTCAAAGGTTAACAGGGTGGGCTCGCCGGGTGGTGGCTCAGGGATATTGTGATGATTGGCCACGACCGGCCGGGTTCCCAGCAGGTGAGACTGGCTAACGTAGGCGTTCATCCAGGCGCCACCACTTTTACTCGGACGGGCATAAAGGTCCAGAATGAAATAGGCCAGGGTAGAGCCATCTTCTGAAAAGACTTCAAACACACGCACATCCTCCTGATAAACCGGGAGGTCAGAAAGCTCACGAAAGGTAATGCCGTAAAGCTGTTCGGCTGCGTAAAATACCCCGTTGAACAGGACACTGTTCACCTCAAAGTAGGGGCGTAACTGATTTTCGTCAAACTGGTAGCGCTGCTGACGTACTTTCTCGGCATAGTAAGCCCAGTCCCAGGGCGCAAGGTCGAATTCGCCCCCTTCAGCGTCGATCATCGCCTGCAGATCAAGAGCCTCCTGTCGGGCATTGCGCAACGCCGGCGCCGCCAGCTGGACAAGCTGCTGATTAACGGCTTCGACGGAAGGTGCGGTCTGGGTCTGCAGGCTGTAGTCTGCATAATTCTCGAAACCCAGCAGCTGGGCCTTCTCTGCACGCAGACGTGCCGTTCGACTCAATATTTCGCGATTGTCATATTCACCATCGCGGTGACCTCTGGACAGGGACGTTTCATAAATCCGCTGACGCAGCTCCCGGTTCTGCAAAGAACCCAACAATGGCTGACCACTGGTGTTCAACAGGGGCAGAACATACTTCCCGCTGAGTCCACGGTTTTCGGCCTCATCGGCCGCAGCCTGAATGGCTGCCGGGCTGAGGCCGGCCAGTTCGGACTCACTGTCCACTACAATAGCCACAGCGTTGACTTCATTGAGGACATTCTGGCCAAAGCGGGTGCCCAGTTCAGCCAGTTCCCCATTGATTTCACGCAGGCGGTTTTTATCTTCGTCACTAAGCTGTGCGCCAGCCAGAATAAAACCCTTGCGGGTCTCCTCCAGCAGGTGTCGCTGTTCGGCATCCAGAGCAAGAGAATCCCGTTGTTGATAGAGCGAGTCGATGCGGTTAAAAAGTGTGGAATTCAGATTGATCTGATCATAGTGAGCAGAGAGCTGTGGCGCGATTTCAGATTCAATGTCGTTAAGGGCATCATTGGTATGCGCAGAGGTCATGGCAAAAAAGATCCGACTGACCTTGTCCAGGAGACGTCCGGACTGTTCCAGAGGTTCCAGGGTATTGGCAAAAGTCGGTGTGGAGCTCTGATTGGCAATGGCTTCAATTTCAGCAAGATGTTCCGCCATGCCCTGGGCAAAAGCTGGGAGATAGTGCTCTGGCCGGATAAGGTTGAACTGCGGGTACCCAAAAGGCAGAGGACTGGGACTCAAAAAGGGATTGTCGGTATTCATGTTCTCCATACTGGTTGAAGTGCCTGTGTCAGGCTCTGCCGATGATAGGCTCTGTTCGGGCGCTTCGCCTGAACAGGCATACAAAAGCATGCCGCATAGGGGGATAAGAATGTTTCTGATCATGTTGTTATTGTAGTGTTATTCAGAAGACTTCAATGTAATCGGAAAATAATGCCTTAGCAACTGCGCCAGCAACAGACCGATAAGGACACCGGCAGAGTTGGCCAGCATATCCAGCCATTCTCCATAGCGGTTTACAAAGGGTTGTATCAGCTCAATTAAGCCACTGTATAAGAGGAAGCCCAGCAGTATCAGCCACCAGTAGTGCGGGCGGCGTAAGGACACAGGAAAGGCCAGGGCCGCATAGGCGATCAGATGATGCAGCTTGTCACTCCCGGGCGCCGGTGGCAGCTGTTCAAGTGGGGTCAGGGAAAGAATGCCAATGCTGGCAAACAGTATCAGTGTACAGAAGAGCCAGTAATCATTGATAACATTCAAACAGCGTTTCATGACAATATTTCAGGCCTTCAGGCGCATTACTTTTCCATGGCATAAATGGCTTCCTCAATGTTATCGAGGTTTGCAGCAAAAATAGCCTTTGCATCATGGAGTCCACGGTTATAGAAAAAAGGTCCGATTTCCTGGCCAAAAAAGGCCAGTAAAAATTCAGCATCGAACTGGCCGATTTCCTGTTGCAGCTCAGTCGAAAAATAGGCCTTGATTTTTTCAACAATAGCGGCCTTTTCTTCATTTGAAAGTTTAATTTCTGACATCGCTATTCATTAAAGGCTGTTCCTGCAACAACTTGCCAGGATTTGATTTTCCAGTGAGTGACCAGGCCATTTTTGATGTAGGGATCCTGTGCCACAAAATTCTCAACGGCTGAAGGGCTGTCTACTTTGAAAACCAGCAGTGCTCCGTCCAGCGGATCATTGTAGGGGCCGGCAAGAATTAAAAGACCCTGCTCCTGAAAGTCCCGGATCAGGGCCAGGTGTTCCTGCCGAAAGGGTGTTCGCTTTTCCAGTACATCATCAATGTAGTCATAAAATAAGCAATAATACATTTGTGGTTCCTTCAGTTTTGAACAACATCATGAGTTCAAGTTATCGGATTTCGTTTGTGCTTGCCAGTAGGTTTAGCAGAGTCAGGATATCGGCTGGTTTATCGAGCAGGTGCCTTGCGCCAGCATCCTGCAATTCGGATTTTGAACCATAACCCCACAGGACCCCCACAGGATAAACCCGATTATGGATGGCCCCATGGATATCATGAAAGCGATCTCCAACCATCATGGTTTGAGCCTGATTCAGTCCGGCATCATTGAGCACAAAGGCTATCAAATCACGTTTGATTTCATGCTGCCCATCCAGTCCGCTCCCATAGATACCGCTGAACCATTGCCTTAAATTGAAATGATCCAGAATCTGCTCAGCGAAAACCAGCGGCTTGGCGGTAGCCAGATAGAGCTCATGCCCAAGCTGGCTCAATTCTTTGAGTATTTCAGGAATGCCGGCGTACAGGCTGTTTTCAAACAGGCCTTTAGTACTGAAGCGCTGACGGTAGAGGCTGACGGCTTGTTCAACATCAGCATCACTGCTTTCCACAGGGAGTAAGGTTCTGAAGACATCCCTG
Organism: uncultured Enterobacteriaceae bacterium; assembly: GCA_964553165.1. Classification (GTDB taxonomy): domain Bacteria; phylum Pseudomonadota; class Gammaproteobacteria; order Pseudomonadales; family Pseudohongiellaceae; genus UBA5109. The sequence continues at coordinate 5,138 of CAZKJY010000041.1, read as the reverse complement.
AGCGACCCGCCAATCATGGATTCAAGCGTCTTACTGGGCGGAATGTCCAGCCTGAGTGAGGAGAGCGCATGTTCCAGACAATTGATAATACCGGGTTTGGAGTCGGTCAGCGTGCCATCAAGGTCGAAAAGTATATTCACAGTTACCATCGTTATAGAATCAGCTGCTCAGTCATCACCATAATCCCTGCTTACTTTTGTCACCCGGACTTTATAGCTGGCATACCAGCGTTGTTTGCCAAGCTTCTGGGCAGCAAGGTGTTCACTGCGTAGTTTCCAGTTTCTGACCGATTCCAGATCTGTCCAGTAGGACACGCTGATTCCCAGCCCTTCACGGGCAGACTCAATACCCAGAAAGCCTGGCTGCGTTTCTGCCAGGGAAATCATCTGTGCAGCCATAGCTTCATAACCCTCAGTATCTTCACTCAGGGTTGAAGTAAAGATGACAGCGTAATAAGGCGGGGCGGGAGTGTCTGCAATCATAGGCTCATCCTTTTAAGATCCCCATCGAGACGAAATTATTGAGTTATTTCCTTAACGATACCGTGCATGGCGATGAAGTCAGTGATGCCTGGATTAATCCCTGCCTGAGAAAGCAGGGTTGTTATCTGCCCGCGATGATGTGTCTGGTGATTAATAAAATGGGCAACAGCCTGCCAAAGCAGGCAGACTTTGGGGCCGGGATTTGAAATGCTTCTGAAGCGAAATTCTGAAAGCAGCTTCTGCTCAGTGAGCTGATTGGCCCAGGTAATAATTTCTTCATCGGTGCCTTCCCGTTCCCGTTTTAAGTCACTGAATTCTTCATAAAGAATCTGGTCAAGACCGGTGACATTAAAGCTTTGATTGAGAAAGCGTGAAAGCCAGACTTTATCGCCCAGGAGCAAATGGTTGAGAGTGCCATGAATGGATCTGAAAAATGCTTTTCTATCAGCCTTTCTTTCCTGATCTGACAGGCGCTCACAGGCAGCATAAAGCTTCTGGTTCATCCACTGGTTGTAGAGGGAGAATTGCTTAACCTGTGCAGGGTTCATGATCCGACTTCCTGGAATGATCAGTGTCGAATGATACCAGCATATTCACGCTTTGGCTCAAATCCCGGGAAGGAGAAAGCGCTGAGTGGGGTAGTAAAGGTTTTGGTGGTGTCCCAGTTAGAAATGTCTCTTAATAATTCATGGTTATGAGCTTAATTTTGTGACACGCCAAAAAGCGTACATCCATGTACAGGCTCGGCTGGTGACCTCCTGTCACCAGACGGTCACAGAATTAAGCTCATAACCATGAACCTGCCTGTTTAAGCTGAGACACTACCAAGGATTTGAACTCTTTGAAAATTATGCGATAGTGCACTTCACAATAAATAGTACTTTGCACACAATGACGCATAAAACTTTTTTCCAAGGAATAAGCCATGTCGACTGATGCCGCAAAACTCATATTACGTTTAACCCTGGGCGTGTTGCTGTTATTTCATGGCTGGTCAAAGGTGACGGGCGGCATTGATTTTATTGTCGGGCTGGTGCAAAACAATGGCCTGCCCGGATTTATGGCCTACCTGGTCTATGTCGGCGAAGTCCTGGCGCCGTTGTTCCTGATGGCGGGGGCTTATACCCGCGTGGCTGCTGCACTGGTTATTGGCAACATGGTCGTGGCCTTATTGCTGGTCCATACCGCCGATATTTTTGCACTCAATCAAACAGGGGGCTGGGCGATAGAACTGCAGGTGTTCTACCTGATGAATGCCGTCGTGATTCTGATGCTGGGTTCTGGCAAATACAGCTTTATGCCGGCAGGGCGCTGGAACTGACAGCTCAGTCGCTGGTATTGCGGTCCAGCAGCCAGGCGGTCAGCAGTTTTATCTGCTGATCACTGAGAATTCCACTGAAGGCCGGCATCTGTCCTGAGCGTCCCTCGATTATCGTCTTACGGATATCACCCAGCTCACCGCCATAAAGCCAGGTGTCATCATTAAGTCGTGGAGCTCCCAGCAGGGGATTGCCATCACCTTCAGGACCATGGCAGGCAATACAGAACCTATCGTAATAGCGCTTACCGGGATGTTGCGGATCAATGCCTGCTGCCATATCGCTGACATAGTCTGCCACACTCTGCAATTGCGCTTCTCCTCCCAGGGCAGTCAGCCAGGGAACCATGACGGCATTACGGCCATTGCGGATTGACTGTTCAATCTGCTGGGCAGTGCCTCCCCATTGCCAGACGCCATCGGACAGATTGGGGAATAGTTTGGCCTGCCCCTGGGCATCACTGCCATGACAGGCCGAGCAATGTTCTTCAAACAGGCCAGCGGCGGAGTTCATGGCGCGGTCATTGAGAGCGAGCTGTTCATGGGAGCTGTTCATGACATCCATGGCAAAGGCCTGGAACTCAGCCTGATAGGCAGCCTGTCGTTCGGCAAGCTGACCTCCCTGAGACCATTGAAAGGCACCACTAAACGAACCAAGGCCGGGATACAGCATCAGGTAGAGGACACTAAACACCATCATCGCCAGAATCAGCCAGAACCACCAGAAGGGAGCCGGCGTATTGCCTTCCTGCAGAGTCTCATCCCAGCGCGGTTCTTCATGTAACTGGTCATCACCCGGACGCAAAAAATAAATACTCAGCACCAGCCACGCCAGCCCGATCAGGCTGATGACGGTGATAACAACAATCCAGCCGCTCCAGAAATCACTGGGCATAATCGCCATGCTCATTCATCCTCCAGTGGAATCCGGGCCTGTTGCTCTGCCGCTTCCTTGCCTTCTCTGGTCGTTGCCCAGATGACCAGGATGACCATGAACAGCATGACCAGCATGTCTCCGATAAACAGAAAGACTGTCATCACATACCCTCCATGACATTGTCAGCCTGGGCAGCATCAAAACTGGTTCCCAGCATTTGCAGATAACGAATCAGTGCATCCATTTCCCGCAGGCCGGTCAGGGCGTCCGGTGCGTTGACAATTTCCTCGTCGGTATAGGGGTGACCCAGGCCTTGCAGGACCCGCATTTTTTTCTGTATATCACCGACTGCTGAAGCCGGTCGGTCAATCAGCCAGGGATAGGCTGGCATGATGGATTCCGGCACCACAGCGCGTGGATCCAGCAGATGGGTTTCATGCCACTGATTGCTGTATTTGCCGCCGATGCGGTGCAGGTCAGGCCCTGTTCGCTTGGAGCCCCACAGAAAGGGTCTGTCATAAACAAATTCCCCGGCCCGGGAATAGGGCCCGTAACGTTCGATTTCAGCTACCAGTGGCCGTACCTGCTGGGAATGGCAGACGTGACAGCCTTCCCGGATATAGATATCGCGTCCGGTTAATTCCACCGCGTCATAAACACGCGTGTCCATGGTGGCTGTACTGAGTGTTTCATCATTGAGACTTGGCAGAATCTGGACCAGACCGCCAATGGCCGAGACAAACAGAATGCCGAAGATCAGCAAACCGGTATTCTGTTCCAGGATACGGTGTAGCTTCAGCGCATTCATGCGGGCACCCCCGGAGCGATGGGGCTCTCATCCTTGCCGGGTTTGCGGTCCAGTCGGAATTTCTCCGGGACCGGCGGTGGGGAAACCGGGATGGTATTGCATCCGCGCATGGTCATGCCCAGATTCCAGGCCATCAGCAGCGTCCCAATGAAAAAGATCAGCCCAGCAATCAGCCTGAGGCCGTAATAGGAGCTCATGGAGGCCATGATCTCGCGGAAACTGAAACTCAGCTGGCCGTAATCATCGACGCTCAGCCACATCAGCCCCTGGGATACCCCACCAGCCCACATGGAGAGGATATAAAGGATGGTGCCTGAAAGCGCCAGCCAGAAATGGATATTGGCCAGACGGGTGCTGTGCAGGGGGCGATCCACCAGTTTCGGGATCAGAAAATAAAAGGTGCCGTAGGTAATCATGGCGTTCCAGCCCAGAGCGCCAGAGTGAACGTGGCCGATGGTCCAGTCAGTGAAATGACTGACGATATTGACGCTGCGGATTGCCATCATCGGACCCTCAAAGGTAGCGAGACCATAGAAAGCCAGCGACAGCACAATGAACTTGAGGGCCGGATCAACACGGAGTTTTTGCCAGGCCTTGCTGACGGTCATGACTCCGTTAATCAGGGTCGCCCAGGAAGGGGCCAGCAATATCAGGCTCATGACCATGCCCAGCGACTGCACCCATTCCGGAATCGAGTTGTAATGCAGATGATGGGGGCCTGCCCAGATATAGGTGTAGGTGAAGGCCCAGAATGAAATCACCGAGAGTCGGTAGCTCCAGATCGGCTGTTCGGCATGTTTGGGCAGGAAGTAATACAGCATGCCAAGAAAGCCGCCGGTCAGCAGAAAGCCGACGGCATTATGTCCGTACCACCATTGCACAATGGCATCCTGGGCGCCGGCATAAAGGGAATAGGATTTTCCCAGCGTGACCGGTATGGCCAGATTATTAACGATATGCAACATCGCGATGACAATGATCAGGCCACCATAAAACCAGTTCGAAATATAGATTGGCCGAATCCGCCGGGTAGCGATGGTGCCGAAAAAGACGATGCCAAAACACACCCAGATAAGGGCGATGGCAATATCAAAGGGCCATTCGAGTTCGGCGTATTCTTTGGTACTGGTCCAGCCTGCAAGCAGTGAAATCGCGCCCAGGACAACGAGGATCTGCCAGGCATAACAGCAGAACCAGGCCAGCTTCGGCATAAACAGCGGAACATGTGAAGTCCGCTGCACACTATAAAAGGCGGTGGCCATCAGGGCGCTGACGCCGAAGCCAAAAATAATACCGTTGGTATGGACAGGACGCAGACGGCCAAAAGACAGCCAGAATTGCCCAAAATCCAGTGTGGGCCAGAGAAATTCGGCAGCCAGATAAACGCCGGCCGCCATGGCGACAATCACCCAGAACAGTGAAAACTGTATCAGGCGCTTGACCACCTCGTCATAGTAAATTTCAGGATTGTTCTGTGACAAAGCAGACTCCTTACATTAAACAGCAATTGTCGGACCAATGCCGGCCGTCCAGAGGCCTACTGAAATTCCCAGTACACTGACAGCACCGACCAGTAACCAGCCAACCAGTGAGGTTGACATCAGCATGCCCCGCTCCGGTGGAATCTCCAGTGCTACCGGCAGACCACGGTAG
>CAZKJY010000040.1:0-9926 GCA_964553165.1 uncultured Enterobacteriaceae bacterium | reverse complement strand
TAAGTTTTATGCATGACGGTAAAGGTTTAGACAATTGGGATGAATTCCTGGGTATGAGCGGTTCGTCCTTATGGTCAACCGAACAGGTGCTTGTTGGTGGTGAAAAAGTCGTCCCGTATTTCCAGCCAATTATCAGCATCGCCAGTGGCCGCATAGTCGGATATGAATGTCTGGCCCGTACACTGAATAATAAAGGCGCGACCCGCAGCTTTGGTCATTTTTTCAGTAATCCCAAAATTCGTGGCGAGTACCAGCTGGAAATTGATCGAGCCCTGCGCTACCAGGGGCTGAAATATTTTGCCGACAGACCAAATGCTGGCTATATCGCCCTGAATATCTCCCCCAACTGGATAGAAAACATCATCAATGGACCCTCAGTGCCGACACTTGAAATGATCAAGGAAACGGGAATAGATCCCAGGCGTGTTGTCATTGAAATTACCGAAACCCAGGGAGATATCGAGCTGCTTAAGGACATGGTTGCTGTTTACCATGAGGCCGGTCTGATGGTGGCGGTGGATGATTTCGGTGCCGGTGCCTCACAGGTTGACCGGGTCGAAGCGCTGAAACCGGATATCGTCAAGCTGGACATGCGGCTTTTCAAACAGGCTGCCCGCGGTGGACAAAGTGCTGACGTTGCACTGTCGATAGCCCATATTGCCAATCGGATTGGCTGCCATATCGTCTGTGAGGGCGTAGAGACTGAAGAAGAATTTCATTTCGGCATCGAGTGTGGCAGTAATCTGATCCAGGGCTTTATTTTTTCCGAAGCCTGTGAGCATACGGTTGCCGCGGATTCCACTATTGATAAAGTCAGAGGACTTCAGCAGAGCTATCTGAAAGAAAAATCCATCAGGCTGGGAAATGCCACCGAACAGAAACAATTCATCAAAAGTATCGTTAACGAGATCAAGCTTAACTATCTGGCGGATCAACCCTTGCAGGCAACTGAGCAAATGATCAATTCCGATATTTTTCGCTACTACATCTGTGACAGCAGCGGGAACCAGTTAACACCGAGTTATGAAAAGTGTGAATCCGGCTTTGAGGCTGACCTGAACTGGGAAGGCATGAACTGGTCACACCGGCCCTATTTCCCCTCCTTTCTGGTGCTCAATAAACTGGCCGGTAAGAATTTCATCGCGTCTGAAGTCTACCGGGATGTTAAAACAAGGCATTTCTGCCGAACCTTTGCCACCTATCTCAGTGCAGACCGGATACTGCTGGTCGATGCCCTGGTCGAAGATGAAATCCTGTTTGTAAAAGAATAAAATTCTGGCGATTACCGTCGCGCACTTTTAACCTTATCCCCGTTCGACCCCGCTCCAGTTTGATGGATTGGGCTCCGGTTAATACCAAATGGAGAAGTTAAGTCATGAATGAAGTCATGAAGCTCATGCAGACGCACAGTTCAGTGCGCTCCTATACCAGTGAAGCAATCGATGAGGCATTACTGCATGAGATTATTGCCTGTGGTCAGGCAGCAGCCTCTTCCAGTTTCATTCAGGCTTATTCCGTTATCCGGGTGAGTGACAAAGCGAAGAGACAGACCATTGCAGAAGCAGCCGGAGGACAAAGCTGGATCATTGATGCGGCTGAATTTATGGTGCTCTGTGCTGACCTGCGGCGGGTCAATTACGCAGCACAGAAAAGTGGCGCAGGGGAACTGGAAGGTTACACGGAACACTTTCTGGCAGCGACAGTTGATGTTGCCCTTATGGCGCAGAACATGATGCTTGCTGCAGAGAGCTGTGGCCTGGGGGCGGTCTTCATCGGCGGTATCCGTAACAATCCGCAGGTCGTAACGGATGTTCTTGAATTACCGCAGCAGGTCTATCCGGCTTTTGGGTTTTGTCTGGGCTGGCCCAGACACAGAAATGCCGTTAAACCCCGCCTGCCGGTTAGCAGTATTCTGCATCAGAATAGCTACGACCTGAATAAAGTCGCCAGCGTGGTGGATGCCTATGACGAGCTTATCGCGGATTACTATGGCACTCGTGCCAGTAATGCCAAAAGCAGTGACTGGTCTGCACCAACGACAAGAGCCATCCAGGGTAAGCGGCGAGAGCATATGCTGGAATTTTTACAGGCTCAGGGTTTTCTCAAACGTTAATACCGCCTTAGCTCTTTCAAAACGGTGGCAAGTGTGTACCATCGGATGCCTGAACAGTGACAGGGCATCCGATTCATGGAACAGGCTGCATTCCTCAACAGGCTCAAACAGCAGGATCCACAGGCATTTGCTTTCCTGGTGCAGAAATATCACCAGGCAATGCTGTCTATTGTTCGCCCGATTGTCGGTGATACCTGGGTCGAGGAAGTCGTTCAGGAAGCCTGGATCTCCATCTATAAAGCCTTGCCAAATTTTGAGGGGCGCTCCTCACTAAAAACCTGGCTTTTTACCATTGTCAGACACGAAGCCTACAGCCGTTATAAAAAAGAAGCGCGGCAGATATCGCTGGAAACGTCCTTTAATACCGCCCGCGAAGACATGAAACTGGATGCCTGGTTAAACAGCTCATTCCATGCGGATGGCCACTGGAATACCCCCTTGCAGTGGGATCTGAGCTCGCCGGAGGCCATTCTGCAGGAAGAACAGCTCCTGCAATGCATTGAACATGCCCTGACATTAATGCAGGCGGATCAAAAAGCCGTATTTGTATTACGCGACCAGGAGCAGCTGACCATGGAAGAGGTCTGTAACATTCTGGGTATTACACACTCCAATGCCAGAGTGCTTCTGCATCGTGCCCGCATGAAACTATTCAAGGTCATCAACCATTATCAGGAAACCGGAGAGTGCTGACCGCACCCAGGAAATACCATGTTGAAATGTCAGGATGTGACGCATAAAGCCACTGACTATGTTGATAGGGAGCTGAGCAGGACCCAGGCGCTGGGTATCCTGCTGCACCTGCTACTCTGTGCCAATTGCCGCCTTTTCATGCGCTATTTCCGCTTGTCGCTGCAGGTTTTCAGGGTCAAACGCCAGTTGTCGAAGCAGCAGGCCAGTCAACTGGCAGAGCAGATCATTCAGCGCGCCGGTTCTGCAGAAAGGTAAGGAAAATCCCTGCAGCGACTCATCCAGTCTCATGTTAAGCTCGTATCAATGCATGAATTCATTCGTTAACGGGTTTACGCTTGCAAAAAATTCCAATTGGCATCAGTGCCTGTCTGCTGGGTGAGGAGGTTCGCTATAACGGCGGGCATAAACTTTCACGCCTCTGTTCCAATAAGCTGTCTGATTTTTTTGAATACCGTTCGATCTGTCCGGAAGTGGGCATCGGCATGGGCATTCCGCGCCGACCCATTCACCTCCTGGGAGACCCGCAAGCCCCTCGTGCCGTTGATATTGAAGATGCCTCGAAGGATGTCACTGACAAGCTACAGCAGTTTGCCCGGCAGACCCTGCCTTCCCTGGAGGCCGTCTGTGGTTATATTTTTATCAAGGGGTCCCCGAGCTGCGGGCTGTTCAATGTCAAAGTCTATCGTGAAGACAATCCGACGCCGCTAAATGAAGGTCGAGGCATTTATGCCCGGGCGATTACGGAAGCCATGCCACTGCTGCCGGTTGAAGAGGCTGGCCGCCTGACGGATCCGGTACTGCGCGAAAATTTTATTGCCCGGGTCTTTGCCTATTCACGCTGGCAAACACTGAAGAAATCAGGGCTGTCAGCCGCAGCGATAATCGAATTTCACGCAGCCTACAAATACACCCTGATGGCTCATGACCCCCAGTCATATAACGAGCTTGGCCGTATGCTGGCGGATGCCGGCAAGCATGACCCTGTGGATTTGGGGGAGTCCTATTTTGCTGCCCTGATGAAGGCGCTGACCAAAAAAGCCAATCGCAGGTCAAACACCAATGTCCTGATGCATTTACAGGGTTATCTGAAGAAGCAGCTGCAGCCTCAGGAAAAAGCCAAACTGGCAGAAGTGATTGAACAGTATCGCAAAGGGATCGTGCCACTGGTGGTGCCGGTTACCCTGCTGCAGCATCATTTCAACAACCATCCCAATGACTACATCAGCAGGCAGGCATTTTTTGATCCCTACCCGCCAGAGCTGAGTCTGCGCAACAACCTATGAAATACCAGGTTTGCTGGCTGCGGACTGACCTGCGCCTGCAGGATAACAGCGCCCTGATTCAGGCACTGGATCAGGGACCCACCGTGGTCATCTATATTGCCACACCACTGCAGTGGAAAGAGCATGATGATGCGCCCATAAAAATTGATTTCTGGCGCAGGAATCTTGAGAGTCTGAAGAAAGATCTGCAGGCAAAGGGAATCCCGCTAGTGTGTTTTGAGGTGCCGGCTTACCAGGATATTCCTGCGCTGTTCAAAAAAATAGCTGGATCCTGGGCTATCGACACACTGCATTACAACATCGAATATCCGCTTAATGAGCGCAACCGGGATGCTGCGGTCAGTGACATCTGCAAGCAGATGGGGATTGGCGTCAAGGCTTATGAGGATCAGTGCCTGCTGCCACCCGATCTGGTGCTGACCCAGGAAGGCAAGCCGTTCAAGGTGTTTACGCCTTATGCCAGACGATGTCGCGATTACCTCGAAGCGTCGGGACCGGTCTGCACTTACGGGCTGTCCCTGAGTGAAAGTAAACAGTCTCTCGACAAACTGCCCGAGCTGGAAGCACAGCAAGACCTCGCAGCACTGTCCTGGCCTGCCGTGGAGGCAGGCATGCAGTCACGGTGGCCGGCAGGTGAAAGTGCCGCTGCTGCTAGACTGGCAGGATTTGTTGCCGAAAAAATTGATGACTACCAACAGCTGCGTGATATACCGGCACAGGAAGGAACCAGTACCCTGTCACCCTATCTGGCGGCGGGGGTGCTTTCTGTACGGCAGTGCTGGGAGCAGGCGCAGGCTGCAGGATCGAACGCTTCTGTGCGCAGCTGGTGCAACGAACTGCTATGGCGTGATTTTTATAAATACGTGATGCATCACTATCCCCATGTGTGCCGGCACCAGGCCTGGAATCCCCGTTATGCGGAGATACCCTGGCGCAGGGATGAGGCTGAGTTCAAGCGCTGGTGCCAGGGTGAAACCGGATTCCCGCTGATTGATGCTGCCATGAAACAGTTGCTCGAAACCGGCTGGATGCATAACCGTCTGCGCATGCTGGTGGCCATGTTTCTCAGCAAGAATCTGCTCATTGACTGGCGCTGGGGCGAACGCTGGTTCATGCAGCATCTGATTGACGGGGACTTTGCCGCCAACAATGGCGGCTGGCAGTGGAGCGCCTCCACGGGCACCGATGCAGCACCTTATTTCAGGATATTCAATCCGGTAAGACAGTCTGAACGTTTTGATCCTGAGGGGGATTTTATCCGCCGCTATCTTCCGGTATTGAAAGCCGAGAGCAGCAGGACCATCCATGACCCGGAAAAACTGAAGACCGGCTATCCAGCACCCATGGTGGATCTGAAGTTTTCCCGTGAAAGAGCCCTGGCAGCGTTCAGGCAGCAGGGCTGATTCAGGCACGCTGTGCGTTAGCCTTTATGACGGGCATCAGTAGTCTGTAAAACCAGTTGGTCATCTGGATTGGTGCTTCCAGCGTAGAGAGGCAGAGACAGTCTTCATCCTGAGCAGCCACCGGACGGTGCATTTCGCCACGCGTGCGGACAATGAAATCACCGGTCTGATAATGGTCATCCTGATCGGAAAAACTTCCCCTTAGCACCACGGTAATTTCATCGCCTTTGTGACGGTGCCGGGGGACATTGCCACCGGCCTTGATATTAAACAGGGAGGTTTCCCGTCGTTTGTCGCCGATGTCCAGATCGGAATAGCTGAAATATTTTCCGATGCTGTGCCAGTTCAGGGAGTTCAGATCACCCCGGGTCAGTTTTTGCAGGACAGAGGGCAGGGCAGCGGATGGACGGTTTTGCATTGTTTCTGCCGGTACAGCCACTGCTTCCTGCTGGTCGGGTAAAGCGTCTATTCTGTCCATCAGATCAGAAAAGCTCTGGGAAATTTCCTGAGGAGCAAGCTCATCAAGAAACAGGGAGCCCAGTCTGTTGAGCTGTTCAACTTTTTGCCGGCACTCTTCACAGTAATGCAGATGAGCCGCAACACAAAGCGCCTGCGAGCTGGGCAGGCTGCCAGCAGCATAATCGGTAATAAAACGGGTTTCTGGATGATATTTAGTCATAGGCAATCATTTAAACGTCGATACTGAGTTTAAGTTTCTGCAGTGCCAGCCGGACGCGGGATTTGACGGTCCCAAGCGGCAGCCCGAGTGTCGTGGCTGCTTCGGAATGCGACTGGCCTTCAAGAAAAATTATGCGGATGATGCTTGCCTGTTCTTCAGACAAAACCTTGAAGGAAGCCAGCAGTTTTTCCTGTTCCTGCATGTCACTCACGTGGTGCAGAACATCATTGGATTGATCCATCCAGATGTCGTCTGCGTTCAGTTTATCTTCATCATAGTCTTCGCTGTCGCTTTCCCATTGCCTGGCGTATTTTCGCAACAGGTCAATTCGGGTATTTCTGGCGATGGTAAAAATCCAGGTACCTGCTGCAGATTTTTCGGCATCAAAGGTTTCGGCTTTAAGCCATACCTTGATCATGGTTTCCTGGACCAGCTCCTCAGCCAGCGCTTCCGCCTGAGCCAGATCCGACACCTTGTAAGCATAGGCTTTTACCAGCGGCGCAAAATGGTTGAACAGCGCCTGGAATGACGTGCGATCCCGGCGCTGGGCAACCGCAGTAACCAGATCATTCCAATGTTTCGATGGATTCCGGTCTTCCTGGTCGGTGTTGGTCATGGCTTGAGACACGTTATGGCTCATCCGGTACCTGCTTGGCTGTTTTGTACGGCTTTGTACGAAAGCAGAGGCTGAGCGGATCACTGTAAATAAAGGTAATCCAAAATTAATCCAGGTCCGTATCAATATGCAAACAAAGAACAGGTAATTCTCATGAGCACCGTTGCCAAAATGCCTCTGCCGGACCCATCGGGAGACATCGTCCGTAAAGTCATGGACTTCTATGGGAATTTTTCACGGGACAGCATCGCCCTGATAGATGAACTGTATACCCGTGATGTGGAATTTATTGACCCGATTCACCGTTTACAGGGCAGTCTCGCCCTGAAGGCCTATTTCAGAAACCTGGCCACCAATATGCAGGGCTATGAAATGCGCTATCTGGACAGGTTGCAGGGTACAGACAGTGTCTGCCTGAGTTGGGAGATGCGCTTTATCCATCCCCGTCTCAATCAGGGTAAACCGATACAGGTCAGAGGTCTGAGCCTGCTGAAATTTACGTCCAAAATCTACTACCACGAAGACAGTTATGATCTTGGCGCCCTGATTTATGAACATGTCCCGGTATTGGGCGCAGCCACCCGCTTTTTGAAAACGCGACTGGGAAACTGAACCATGTCGATTACTTCTCAGCAGCGTCTTTGGATCACCGGAGCCAGCTCAGGTATTGGCAGGGCGCTTGCCTGCAGGCTGGCGAAGGAGGGCTGTGAACTGATTGTCAGCAGCCGTAATCGTCAGGCACTGGAATCACTGGCTGAAGAATTTCCAGGACAGATCCGGGTGCTGCCCTGTGATGTTGCGGATACCTCACTGATGCAGGAACTGTTCAAAAGCCAGGCTGCTGAACTTGATTACCTGGATGGCATTATTCTATGTGCCGGTTACTGCGAATATGTCGATCTGCCCGACTTTAACCTGCCCACCTTCAAGCAGCACATGGCAGTCAATTTCCAGGGCACGGTGAATGCCTGCGCAGCTGCCTATCCACTGCTTAAGCGCGCCCGTGAAAGGGGGCAGGCCAAACCTTTTATTGCCGGACTGTGTTCCATGAGCTCCTATCTCGGTTTTCCACGGGCTGAAGCCTATGGCGCGTCGAAAGCTGCCATGGCCTATTTCCTCGATTCACTGCGGGCCGATATCGGCCATGAAATTGATGTGACGACGGTCTATCTGGGCTTCGTGGAAACGCCAATGACTGCGGGCAATGACTTTCCCATGCCCTTCGTACAGAGTGCTGAAAAGACAGCCGAGGCCATCGTCAAAAAACTGCGAAAGCGGCCATTACGAATCAATTATCCCTGGCGCCTTCATGGCCTCCTTAAGCTGCCGGTCATGCTGCAGGGACTCTGGTACCACAGGATTATGCCGCGGCTGCGTCGCGCAGGAGATTCAGTGACATGAAAATAGCCATCATTGGCAGCGGCATATCCGGGATGGCCGCAGCCTACTACCTCGCCGATAAACATCAAATTAGCCTGTTTGAGGCAGGTCCCCGACTGGGTGGACATACAGCGACCATTGATGTCGAGGAAGCGGGCCAGAAACTGGCGATTGATACGGGCTTCATTGTCTTCAATGACTGGACCTATCCTGGTTTTATTGCGCTGATGGACGAACTGGGTGTTGCCAGCCAGCCCACCCAGATGAGTTTCAGCGTCAGTGCGGGGTCGGAGGGGCTGGAATATGCCGGTTCCAGTATCAATACCCTGTTTGCCCAGCGCAAAAATATTTTTTCTGCTGCCCATCTGGGTATGTTGAGGGATATTCTTCGCTTCAACCGCAGCGTGGAATCCGATCTCCTCAAAACAGAGGCAGCACAACTGACCCTGGGCGAATATCTGGAAAAATTCGCCTACAGCCGCCGCTTTATTGACTACTACATCGTGCCGATGGGCGCCGCCATCTGGTCTGCAAAACAAAGCGACATGCTGCAAATGCCGCTGGCTTTTTTTGTCCGCTTTTTTCGCAATCACGGATTGCTCAACCTGATTGACCGACCACAGTGGCGCGTCATCAGGGGAGGATCACGCACTTATATAAAACCGCTGACCAGAAAATACAGGGACAATATTCGCCTGAACACCCCGGTACTATCGGTAGACAGAAACATCACTGGCTCCTATGTGACCCTGAAGACCCGGGCCGGTGAGGAAACCTTTGATCATGTTGTTTTTGCCTGTCACAGCGATCAGGCCCTTGCCTGCCTGGGCGATGCTTCGCCGCTGGAGAAAGACATTCTCAGTGCTATTCCTTATTCAGACAATGAAGTCGTACTGCATACGGATGACAGCCTGCTGCCCCGCAATCGTCGTTGCTGGTCAAGCTGGAATGTGCTGCTCGGAGATGACAACGAAATTCCACGGCTGACCTACAACATGAACATACTACAGGGTCTGCCTTCCTCAACGACCTATTGCGTGACCCTTAACAGTGCCGGGGACATCAGGCCTGAAAAGATCATCGGTAGCTACCGGTATGCGCATCCGGTGTTTACCACGGCGGGTATCGATGCACAGTCGCGCTGGTCCCAGATCAATGGTAAACGTAACACCTGGTTCTGTGGCGCCTACTGGCGCAACGGTTTTCATGAAGACGGTGTCTGGAGTGCACAGCGGGTGGCGGAACACCTCAATCGACTGGAGACCAGAAATGTTTCAAGGGCCGCCTGAGATGCATCATGACATTCAGCATAGTGCGATCTATGAAGGCGTCGTCACCCATTGTCGCCTGCAGCCCCGGCGTCATGAATTCAGTTACCGGGTTTTTATGATGTTTATCGATCTTTCTGAAACCGCAGCGCTGTTTGCCCGCTCCAGATTCTGGTCTGTAAACCGCTTCAATCTGGCCAGTTTACAGCGCGGGGATTTTCATGGGGATCCTGATTTGCCACTGGATGAGGCCGTTCGAAAAACGGTTCAGGAAAAAACGGGCATACGCCCCACAGGACGTATCTGTCTGCTGGCCAACTGTCGCTATTTTGGCTATATCAATAATCCCATTGCCTGTTACTACTGCTATGACGATGAGGATAAATTGCAATTTGTGCTCGCCGAAGTGACCAATACCCCCTGGGGCGAACGGCATGCGTATGTGATTCCCGCAAATGATGAAAAGATACACAATCAACAATTCAGCAAAC
>CAZKJY010000039.1:0-9987 GCA_964553165.1 uncultured Enterobacteriaceae bacterium | reverse complement strand
TGACGGATACAACTTTCGCCCAGGAAAAACTTGTCATCGCCCATCGTGGTGCCAGTGCCTACCTGCCTGAACATACCCTGCAATCGAAAATACTGGCCTTTGCAATGGGCGCTGATTACATCGAACAGGACGTGGTCATGACCCGGGATGATCAACTGCTGGTTTTTCATGACCTCACACTGGATAGGACTACCAATGTAGCCGACATCTATCCTGAGCGGCGCCGGGCTGATGGCAATTTTTACGTGATTGATTTCACGCTGGAAGAAATTCAACGTCTCAGTCTTCACTATGACCACAGCCGAGCCAGGGAACTCGGATTGCCGGCACAATACCCCGAACTGTTTGTTGAACACTACACAGTGCATACCCTGGCCGAAGAAATTGAACTGGTTCAATCACTGAATGCAAGCAGTGGCCGAAGCGTCGGCTTATACCCTGAAATTAAATCACCCTGGTTTCACCACCAGAACGGCAAGGACCTAAGCCTGGCCGTTCTTGAGACGCTCAAAACTTATGGCTATGACAGCAAATCTTTCCCAGTCTACCTCCAGAGTTTCGATTTCAATGAGATACAGCGCATCCATGATGAACTTCTCCCTTCACTGCAAATGGAACTGAATCTGGTGCAGCTGATTGCTGAAAACAGCTGGCTGGAAACCTATGAACTGAATGAGGCCGGCGAGTTGCAGGTCTATGATTATGACTGGATGCATTCTGCTGAAGGCCTCCAGAGACTGGCAGATTATGTAGCAGGCATCGGCCCCAACCTGAACATGATCATCAGACCGGAGTCCAGCCAGCAAATCATCATCAATACCAATCTGGTTGACATGGCACATTCAGCCGGACTAGCTGTTCACCCCTACACCTTTCGTGCTGATACTAGGTCGATTCCAGACTACGCCCGGGACTTCGAACAACTGCTTGAACTGTTTTTGTTCCAGCAGAATGTGGATGGGGTATTCACCGATTATCCTGACCGGACGCTGGAATTCCTGCAAACCTACGATCGCGACTGATCACCCCCCCTCCTGCAGAGGACTTTCAATCGTCCGCTGATCTGTTATTTTTATCACCCTGTAATGACTACACAAGGATTGCCTATGGATACGCCAGTTGAACATTCAGATCTTATCCCGGAAGCTGAATGGAATTCCCCTATGTTCAACCTAGCCCAGCAGCAATTTCTGCAGGCTTCGAAAATCATGGGTCTTGATGACAATATCCGCAAACGCCTGCTGTTTCCCCAGCGGGCGCTTATTACCAGTTTTCCCTGCCGCAAGGACAAATATTCAGAAGTTGAAACAGTCTTTGGTTACCGCGTACAACATGTCCTGACCATGGGACCGACCAAGGGCGGCATTCGTTACCATGAAGACGTCACGCTGGGCGAGGTTTCAGCACTGGCGATGTGGATGACCTGGAAATGTGCGCTCATGCATCTGCCCTTTGGTGGCGCCAAAGGTGGCGTGCGAATCAATCCGCAACTGCTGAGCCGCTCGGAGTTGCAGCGGGTTACCCGCCGTTACACCATGGAATTTGTCAACATGATCGGGCCTGACAAGGACATACCTGCTCCAGATATGGGCACTAATGCCCAGGTGATGGCCTGGATCATGGACACTTACAGTCAGCAGGTAGGCTACAGTGTCCCGGAAGTTGTGACTGGGAAACCCGTTGTGCTCGGCGGTTCCAAAGGCCGGGAAGAAGCCACAGGGCGGGGGCTGGTTTATCTGATTCAGGACGCTGCTTATCACGTGGGTATTGAACTCAAAAACGCCACTGCTGTGATTCAGGGCTATGGCAATGTTGGCCGGAATGCAGCAGTTTTCCTGGAGCAGCTGGGCGTGAAAATTATTGGTATCAGTGATGTCACCTGTGGTCTGTACAACCAGAAAGGCCTCTCACTTGGCGCCATTGACGACCATCTGCAGGCACATGGTGTACTCAAAGGCTACGAAGATGCTGAAGAAATCAGCAATAGCGAATTGCTGGAACTCGAGTGCGACATCCTGGCCCCCTGTGCCATGCAGAATCAGATCACTTCGGATAATGCCAGTTACATCAAATGCCGGCTGCTGGCCGAGGGGGCCAATGGGCCAACCACGCTGGAAGCCGACCGGGTGCTGAGAGAACGTGACATCTTCGTGCTGCCCGACATCCTGGGCAATGCCGGCGGGGTCACTGTGTCCTATTTCGAGTGGGTCCAGAATACCCAGGAATTCGCCTGGACCCTGGAGGAAGTCAATGACCGCCTGCATCACATCATGGTGGAAGCCTTCCAGCGCACGCTGTTGAGAAGCCAGCGTGATGATGTGGATATGCGCACAGCCGCCTTGATTGAGGGCATTAGCCGGGTTAGTGAAGCGAAATTATTACGCGGCGTCTTCCCGTAACTCGAAAGCAATAAACTTGTATATACTTTTTGTTGCGATGGTGGTAAACTTGCTGTGTTTTCAAGCAATTGGAGGTGTTCTATGTCATCACACTTGAACTGGGAGACCGCACTTGTTACCAAAGCCATCAACAAAACAATTGCGCGTAAGCCTAAAAACGCTGAAAAGCGTAAAGAAATGAAGCAAAAACAACGTCAGTACAGGATTTCCTATACTGAACAGCATTAATTTGCCGCTGTTTAGCAGAAAAGCTGTAGCCCTATTACAGGCAGAACCAGGGAGCTCATCAGGCTTTGATTTTATCCCGAAGCATTGAAATGACTTTACCGTTGGTAACCACTTCGTAGTAGGGCTCTGCTCTCTCATCCCCTTTCAGAATAGTCTCATTCTGCCAGAGACCAACCCGGCCTTCCCTGATTACGATATCGTGGCGGTTTCCCTGCACATCACTGTATATGCCGTAATACAGGGTCTCTTTGTGGCCATCGATGCCAGCCGTGACCTTGCGAAGTTTGACCTCTTTTTCCAGTTTCGCAAAAGCCGCATTTTCCAGCAGGATGCCGTTAACGTTATAGCGGATTTTCTGCTGTCCTTTTTCGCCCTTATCCCGTTCGTCTTCTGCATAATTAAGCACTTCTACATTAAAAATCCGGTTATCCATTTTTTCGCGCAGTTTCCAGGAACAGGAAGACAACCTGTCTGCCAGGCCGATGGCAGAAGAAATCATGATGGGCTGTTCACCGTCAAACAGATAACGCGGGGCATCGTCTGAATAGCATATGCCTATGCCAAGCTCCAGTGTTGGCAGTTCTGACTGTCGGGCAAATTTATTGTTGGCGTGAATAATCCGCAACATGGCCCGGGCAAGGCCACAGGCATGCGCGACAGAAAACCATTGCTGGGGCGTATTCTCATATTCGAGAAAACTCAGAATGATCGCATCACCTTCAATAAAAACCTTGTTGCCACCATAAACCGGGATAATTTCATTAATAGGGTTGAAAAAATGAAGACTGAAATACGACGCCGGATTCAGACTGTGTTTTTCAAGCATTTCGGTGACGACTGTCGAACCCCGTACGTCAGCTTTCATCACAGCATGATGCACAATCTTGGCTTCATCTTCTTCAATTTCATCCGCACACGGTAACTGATACAGCGTCATTGCCTGTTTCGACAAGGTAATTTCATCAGGGTCAGTTAACACTTTCATGCGGTTAAAGAGACGGTGGGAGAATCTTGTGTACTTTAGGTGCTGTCTGAACCGGGCAATATCGACCAGAATCGTCAGCAGATTTTCATTGAGATTTTTACTTGCAGCCTGCGCTATCAGTTTGAGTGATGCCTTCAGGGCAAGTCTGTCGTCATCGCTTAAAATGCGTCCGCCACGAGCCTGATCCTCAAGCCGTTTGATTGAAGATTCTCCCGCCAGAAACTGGCAGATGATTCTTGAATCAATTTCTTCTTTGAAAACCTCAGACCATATTTTTCGTGTCTCATACGATGCCAGGAAGAGCTTCAACTTTTTACGTCTTTTCAAAAGCGTCGCAAATCGCTTCAGCGTCTTCTGCAATGACCTGATCTGCCCTTTGTAAACCCTGATGGCTTTGGAGCCAAACTGCTGTTTTATATCAGCCTGTTTTTCCAGCAAATTTTCAATATCAAACAGCTCCCTGACCGTCTGGGGGCTGTCCAGCCAGCAAAAGCTTTCCTCAACCAGTTCACGCTGATTGACGGCCGGGCCCAGATAATACTGAATTGCTCGCAATACCCGCAGATCATCATAGACTTCAAGTGAGGCTTCGGACGTATTGACGTCCTGTTTCAATATTTCAGTTGTCAATTCAGGCAATGCATTCTGCATCAATACTTCCACTGCAGAATTCAGCCCCGGAAATTCACTGGCTTCGAGATCTCCACCCCAGTAAATATAGTTATGAATCAGAAAATGTGCGGCATTCAAATCCTTGCTTAGCATCAGCACATTGTTTAGCAAATCCTGAAAGTTGATAGGTGATTCAGCCAGATACTGTTCACGCAGACTGCGTAACTGACGGAATTCTGTCCGGTGAAGATGTTCAAATATCTGGCTGAGAATCGCAAAATAGATTGCATTGTAATTTTTACTGATGCTGGTGAGATGATGCTGAACCTTCAGCACGTGCATCGATCCCTGACTGCGCAGGTCAGTGGCTTCCTTTTTGGTATCAGTAATCAGCTTGTTGAGGGCATTGGTGACAGAATCCAGGATATGCTTGAGAACCGAAAACTGCAGGAACACCACTGCTTCAACATCAAGATCGGTCTTAACCCGATGAATCAGAACCGTCATCATGTCCTGATAACTTTTACTCAGAGGTGTGAATGCCCTTCCCGGGTCGCCCTGAAATTTGGTCTGTTCAGTTTCACGTCTCAATAATTCGGTAATCAGCACCTTCAGGTCTGCGTTGAAGCGCTTACTGAGTCTGACATCAATATGGTAATTATCGATGCCTTTACGCATGCCCGAAATATCTATCCGCCAGGGCTTGGGTATGGAAACATTTTCAAAAATATTTTCTGACATGGGCACGGCTTAGACTGTTAACAGCTGCTTATTACAATGCCCAAACGGGGATAAAGCAAGTATTGTCCGACTGAAGTCTGTACTGGTCATTGATGACACCTTAATCCTGCCATGCCAACCTGTCATGCAGGGACACAACTTCACCGATAATTATTAATGTTGGCGCCCTGACTTCCTCTGCTTCCACAATACCCGGTAAGGTTTCCAGCGTCCCGGTCAGCACTTTTTGCTGAGGGGTGGTGCCCTGCTGGATCAAGGCAGCGGGTGTATTTTTGTGCCGGCCATGATTGATCAGTTCACCACAGATATAGGACAGACTGATCAGGCCCATGTAGATGACCACTGTCTGATTCTCGAGAACCAGTTGCTGCCAGTTAAGATTGCACTGATCATTTTTCATGTGTCCCGTCACGAATACGACCGACTGGGCAAACTCACGGTGAGTCAGCGGTATGCCTGAATAACAGGAACACCCCGAGGCAGCGGTTATTCCGGGAACCACCTGTAAGGGAATCCTGGCTGCAGCCAGTTCTTCAATTTCCTCACCACCCCGCCCGAAGATGAAGGGGTCGCCACCCTTGAGACGCAGTACACGCTTGCCTGCCTGGGCCAGACTGACCAGCAGGGCACTAATGTCCTGCTGTGGCATGGTATGCTGCTGACGCTGTTTGCCGACGTGTATTTTTTCAGCATCCTGCCGGGTCATGTTCAGAATCTGTTCTGAAACCAGGCGGTCATACAGCACCACGTCCGCCTGCTGCATCAACCGCAGGGCCCGGAATGTCAGCAGATCGGGATCCCCGGGACCTGCACCTACCAGATAGACTTCACCGGTCTGCTGTGCGTCCTGGTTCTGTTCAAGCAATTTTTCCAGCAAGGCTTCGGCCTGGTCATCCTTACCAGCCAGCAGGGTTTCCGCCACTGGACCATTGATGACATTTTCCCAGAAACGCATACGTTGACTGGCCGAAGTGATAAGCGATTTGACCCGATTCCGGTAGGCCCCCAGAAAACGAGCCAGTCTGCCATAGGATGAAGGAATGAAGGTTTCCAGACGCGCCCTTAAGAGACGAGCCAGAACCGGTGAACGCCCACCACTGGATACCGCGACAATCACCGGATCCCGGTCCACGATGGAAGGGAAAATAAAGCTGCACAAGTCAGGCTGGTCCACCACATTCACCGGGATATTCCGGCTCTGTGCTTGCCTGAAAATCTGCCTGTTGAGCTCACTGTCATCCGTGGCAGCGACAACCAGGGCGACATCAAGCATGTCGTCCTGCTGATAGGCACGTTCCAGCAGGACATGCTCCTGTCCCTGCAGAAAATCGACCAGTTCCGGATGAATACGTTTGGCAACCAGACGAATGTGGGCGCCTGCACGCAACAGGAGTCTGGCTTTGCGCAGGGCGATTTGCCCGCCACCCACCAGCAGCACCTGTCTGGTTTGCAGCTTGTAAAAAATAGGCAGAAAATCCATCAGGGCTTCAGGATAGTCTCTGCGCCACCCATGTAGCTTTGCAGAGCCTCAGGTATCGCAACACTCCCGTCAGCCTGTTGATAGTTTTCCAGCACCGCTATGAGTGTTCTGCCCACTGCGAGGCCTGAACCATTGAGAGTATGTACAAGTTCCGGCTTGCCTGTCTCCGGATTACGCCATCTTGCCTGCATGCGCCTGGCCTGAAAATCCCCGTAGTTACTGCAGGAGGATATTTCGCGATAGGCGTTCTGACCGGGCAGCCAGACCTCAATGTCATAGGTCAGTCTCGCGCCGAAGCCGATATCCCCTCCGCAAAGTACCACTGTGCGATAGGGCAGTTGCAGGGTTTGCAGAATCTGCTCTGCGTCCGCGGTCAGCATCTCATGTGCCTGGCCGGAGTCCTCCGGTCTGACAATCTGCACCAGTTCCACCTTTTCAAACTGATGCTGACGAATCATGCCTTTGGTGTCTTTACCATAACTTCCAGCTTCACTTCTGAAACAGGGGGTATGGCAGACAAACTTCATGGGTAATTCTGCATCCTCGATTATTTCATCACGGGCTATATTGGTGACTGGCACCTCGGCTGTGGGAATCAGGTAGTATCCCTGTTCTCCTTCCAGCCGAAATAAATCTTCTGCAAATTTGGGCAACTGTCCGGTACCAAACAGGGTCTCACTGTTGACAATATAAGGGGCGTAAATTTCAGTGTAGCCATGTTTCTGTGTGTGTAAATCCAACATCAGCTGGATCAGGGCACGATGCAGTCTGGCAATTTCCCCGCGCATCAGGACAAAGCGTGAACCGGTGATTTTCCCGGCGCGTGCAAAATCCAGTGCATCCCCTTTTTCACCCAGACTGATATGATCCTTCGGAGCAAAGTCAAAAGACCGGGGCTGTCCCCAGCGCCTGATTTCCAGGTTGGCACTTTCGTCTTTTCCCGGTGGCACTTTTTCATCGGGAATATTGGGTACTGACATGAGTATGTCATCAAAAGCGTCCTGCACACGGGTCAGAGACTGTTTCTTTTCCTCCAGTTCATCCTTGAGCTTTTCCACTTCCGCCATCAGTGGCGCTATGTCTTCGCCCGCGGCCTTGGCCTTGCCAATATTTTTGGAACGGGTATTTCTTTGGTTCTGCAACTCTTCCGTCGCTACCTGCAGCGATTTACGCTGTTCCTCCAGGGATTTAATCTGCTGGATATCGAGTTGAAAACCCCGCTTCTTCAGCTTTTCAGCAATCAGTTCGGGCTCATTGCGGAGCAACTTGGGATCTAACATGTATCACTCTTACTTCTGTTGATTATCAATTAGTTAAAACAGCTGCCGCGTCAGCACAAGTCCCAGCCAGGCAGCCAAAATACACACGACTACACTCGCCAGAATATATGTCAGCGCGAGGCCAAACTCGCCCCGCTCCAGTAATCCCAGTGCATCCAGGGAAAAGGTCGAAAATGTTGTGAAGGCGCCAAGAAAGCCAACCGTGATCACATTGCGCCATTCCATGGAAAAGGCGCCACGTTCAACCAGGAGCACAAAGGCAACCCCAATCAGTAATGAGCCAATGACATTTACCAGCAGGGTTACATAGGGAAACTGGTTGGCAGCAAGTTTCAGCCAGGCATTATACATCCAGTAGCGCGTCATCGCTCCCATTGCACCACCAAATGCAACCGCTAAATACGCCAAATCTTTTCTACCCCGCTCACCCCTGGTATTCCCTTTTTTCTTCAGTGTCTCAGTTTGAAATGATTCTTAATAATTAATGGTTATGACCTTAATTCTGCGACACGCCAAAAAGCGTACGTCCATGTACAGGCTCGGCTGGTGTATCTGGCCGCCATGGATGGCGGTCATGCCGGAATTGCAGGAGCATTTTCCGGCCTGTCACCAGACGGTCACAGAATTAAGGTCATAACCCTGGCATGTTCAAACTGAGAGACTACACATTTTTCGATTTCACTTATACCGTTTGAACTGGCTGTCTGCATCAAGCCTGCGCAGATAGTTAAGCTTTTCCCTGAGTTTAGCTTCCAGTCCTCTATCGGTTGGGAAGTAAAAACGTCTGTCTTTCAGCGCTTCAGGAAAATAATTATCACCGGCACTATAGCCCTCGGATTCATCGTGAGCATAGCGATAGTCCTCACCATAGTCCATGTCCTTCATCAACTGCGTCGGCGCATTGCGAATATGCATTGGGACCTCGTAACTTTCCGAATTTTTCACTTCCTTCATAGCCGCATTGAAAGCTTTGTAACTTGCATTGCTCTTTGCAGCACAGGCCATATAGATCACCGCCTGGGCCAGACTGAGTTCTCCTTCCGGACTGCCCAGTCTTTCCTGCACATCCCAGGCATTCAGTGCAATTCCGAGTGCCCGTGGATCCGCATTGCCAATGTCTTCACTGGCCATCCTGACTACCCGACGAGCAATATAGAGCGGATCACAGCCGCCATCCAGCATCCGGCACATCCAGTAAAGCGCTGCATCCGGCGATGAGCCTCTGACGGCTTTGTGCAATGCCGAAATCTGCTCATAGAAAACATCCCCCCCTTTATCAAACCGGCGGGTGCTTCCCTGAATGACCTGACTCAGCGCCTCATCACTGAGCGTCCTGCTGCCTTCCGCATTCGCCATCTCGGCACTCAGTTCAAGCAGGTTCAGCAGGCGCCTGGCATCCCCATCAGCAGACTGCACCAGCGCCAGTGCCTGCCCATCTGACAGCTCGAATGACTGTTCTCCCAGTCCCCGGCTTTTATCCTGCAGTGCCTGTTTGAGAATCCTGAGCAAGTCGTCAGTTTGCAGGCTTTTGAGCACATAAACCCGGGCACGTGACAGCAAGGCATTATTCAGTTCAAAGGAGGGGTTTTCAGTTGTGGCACCAACGAAGATCAGGGTCCCATCTTCAATATAAGGCAAAAAGGCATCCTGCTGGGATTTGTTGAAACGGTGCACCTCATCCACGAACAGAATGCACTTCTTGCCCTGCTGATCCCGGACGAGTTTGGCCTTCTCTATCGCCGCACGGATTTCCTTGACCCCACTGAGGACGGCAGATATTGCTTCAAAATGCGCGTGACTGCTGTGAGCCAGCATCCGAGCCAGTGTGGTTTTCCCGGTTCCAGGAGGCCCCCAGAAAATCATCGAATGTGCCTGACCGCTGAGCAAAGCCTCATACAGCGGCTTGCCCGGGCTGAGGATGTGCTCCTGGCCTATAAATTCCTGCAGGTTTTCAGGCCGCAGCCGGGCTGCCAGGGGCTGGTACACTTGCTGACTCGGAAACAGGGAATCGCTCACCTCTCCCCCTTACGGTGTATCAAGGGATCTGCTGTCTATGATCTCGATATCTTCCGGCATCTCGAACTGGAACAGGGCCGGATCAATAGGCTGGTTATTGCGGATATTGCTGAAGGAAAAACTGGTGAGCTGGCCGACGCTGGACTCAAACTGCATCTGCATCAAATCCTGCCCTGAAAACGTCAGGCTGAAACGCTCGTAGGAACTCGCCGGACTCAGTGGCAGCAGAATATATTGCCGTAGTTC
>CAZKJY010000038.1:0-9990 GCA_964553165.1 uncultured Enterobacteriaceae bacterium | reverse complement strand
TGAAAGCGCGCCGGATTTCATCACCGTTGACAGTGGTGAAAGCGCGCCGGATTTCATCACCGTTGACAGTGGCGATGGTGGCACCGGAGCGGCACCGCTGACCCTGATTGATGACATGGGCCTCGACATTCAGGAAACCCTGCCTCTGTTGGTCGACAAACTGATTGAATATGGTCTGCGGGAGCGGATCAAAGTGATTGCCTCCGGGAAACTGATTAATCCGGCAGATGTTGCCTGGGCTTTGTGTGTTGGCGCCGACTGCGTGGTATCTGCACGTGGTTTCATGTTCTCGCTGGGGTGCATCCAGGCCATGCAGTGTGACAAGAATACCTGCCCGACCGGTATTACCACCCATGACCCCGGCCTGCAGCGCGGTCTGGTAGTGAAGGACAAGAGTGAACGGGTAGCGAACTATCAGAAGAACATGATCAAGGAGCTGTACACCATTGCCAATTCATGCGGGGTGAAGAATCCCAGCCTGCTGAATCGCAGACATGCCCACATCATCATGCAGAGCCATAAAAGCATCAGCCTGGAAGCACTCTACCAGCGCCACTAAGCCTGCTTTCTGACCCAGGCCAGAACAGCTTCGTAAGCCACATCCCCGCCAAAAATATCCAGCGCACTGCCAATGGTCAGATCAACACGATTCTGTCCCAGTGACTGTACCCGATCGAGATCACTCAGGCTTCTGACGCCACCGGCATAGGTCACCGGCAGCGGTGAATGCGCACCCAGAATACTGATCAGTTCTTCCTCTATCCCCTGTCGTTTGCCTTCCACATCCACACCATGTACCAGGAATTCGGCACAATAGGCTGACAGCATCTCCAGTAATGCCGGACCAACTTTTTCATCCGTGAAATGCTGCCAGCGATCCGTGACGACAAAGTAGTCATCACCACGGCGGCGACAACTCAGATCCAGCACCAGTTTTTCGCTTCCGGTAATTTTCAGCAAAGCCTCAAGCCTGGGCAGATTGATTTTTCCCTCATGGAAGACGTAGGAAGTAACGATGACATGACTGGCGCCTGCTGCAAGAAACTCAACGGCATTGTCAGGCGTGACGCCACCGCCATATTGCATTCCTCCGGGGTAGGCAGCCAGTGCCTGTAGTGCGGCCTGCTGGTTCCCCTGCCCAAGTGAAATGACATGTCCACCATCAAGCCCATCCTGCTGATAGCGCCTGGCGTAATCAGCCGGGGACTTTTCACTGCTGAAGTTTATTTTGAGGGAGTCCTGGTCACTTTCCTGCAGACTGCCACCAACAATCTGAACCACTTTACCGTGATGCAAATCAATGCAAGGTCTGAATTTCATGCCTGGCTCCTGGAACTTAAGGCGCTAAAGCATACCAAATTACGCTACACTATACCGCTTTGATCACGCCGGAAAATTCTATGAACAGTCTGGACCAACAGGTCATCGTACAGCTCAGTGAATGGCTGCAGGCCGGTAAACGCTGCTGGCTCTGCACCATCGTCTCGACCTTTGGTTCCTCACCCAGACCGGTCGGCTCACTGCTCGCCTGCAATGAAGACGGCCTGTACTGCGGCTCTCTGTCCGGCGGCTGTGTCGAAGATGATTTACGCGAGGCCATTCTCAAGGGAGAACTGGCCACCGACAAACCTGAACGTATCAGCTATGGTGTTGCCGTTGAGGATGTTCTGCGACTGGGCCTGCCCTGCGGTGGACAGCTGGAAGTCATTGTCGAGCCCCTGCATACAGAACAAACAGCGTTGTACCAGCAACTGGCTGCTGCCATTGCCGAGCGCAGACTGATCACCCGCCAGGTTGATCTGGGCAGCGGTGCAAGCCGCCTGCTGGATGCTGACCATTATGCCCCCCTCAGGCTGACCGGGAACTCCCTGCAGCAGACCCATGGCCCGGCCTTTCAGTTACTCCTGATTGGTGCCGTTCAGGTTGCCTATTACCTGAGTGAAATGGCATTAGGGCTGGATTATGAAGTGGCAGTCTGCGACCCAAGGCCGGATCTGATTGAGAACTTTCCCAACCAGTCGATTGAACTCTCCAGCAGCATGCCGGATGACTGGCTACGCACTAAAAGCATCGACCAGCAAACCGCTATCGTTGCCCTCTGTCATGATCCGCGCATTGATGACATGGCCCTGATGGAAGCCCTGCAGCACGATGCTTTTTATATCGGCGCGATGGGTTCGGCAAATACCACGGCAAAGCGCAAAGAACGCCTGGCCCAACTGGATATTTCTGCCCGTCAGATCGAACGCCTGCATGCACCGGTAGGGCTTAGTATCGGCAGCAAGACCCCCCCTGAGATTGCCATTGCCATACTGGCTGAGCTCACCCAGCTGCGTGCTGCACTGCGCAACCCAGATGCCTGATTCGCTGACTGATATCGGCATCATCATGCTGGCTGCGGGATACAGCAAACGCTTTCAGGGTGATAAAAGACTGGCGCTGCTGAGCCACGGCAGGACGCTGCTGGAAACCACCCTGTCGCAGGTTCCTGACAGTTTTACCCGGAGGATCCTGGTGCTGCACCCCGGTGATGAGCCACTTGCCAGACAATTTTCCGGGGACTGGTCGATCTGTATCGCTGATAGCGCCGATCAGGGAATGGGTTGTTCGCTGGCAGCAGGTATTCAATTGGCCCAAGAGTGGCCGGCAGTGGTGATCGGGCTTGCCGATATGCCCTATGTACAGACCGGAACCTATCAGATGATCCAGCGGGCCCTGCTTGAACATGCGCTGGTCAGGCCCTATTGCCAGGGCCGCCCCGGCAACCCGGTCGGGCTTGGGGCTGAGTTCTATCCGGCGCTGGCAGCACTGGAAGCCGACCAGGGCGCCCGCAGTATCCTACAGGCAAATGCCGACCGGGTATTCAGAATGGAATGTCCTGATTGGGGAATAACGCAGGATGTGGATACCCCGGCTGCGCTGGATGTCAGTCCGGAGGCTTGATTCAGGCCCTGCTTTTACCGCGACCTTTACAGAACGGACAGATAGCTTTGCCAAGTCCTTTACCACTCCCTGCACACTGCGGACAGTCACTGAGATAGTTCTGCTGCAGGATATCGATAAGGTCCTGTAACACTTCCGGTGTCTGTATGGGATTCCCCATTGAGGTTGAAATACCTGCAGGGATATCCATTGAATTAGTGTGATGGATCATGACGTCAAGCCGCTAAAATGCCCAGTTAGGTGGAATTTTAATGGGTCGAAAGGGAATTAACTGTTAAGAAGCTCACAAAAAACCCGCTAAGCAAGCTTAGCGGGCTAAGGGGAGTTTCCAGGGGAGTGTCAAAGATTTCTTGCACTTATTACGTTTGAACACTGTCCCTGTAAAAAGTTCCGCGGATTTTAAAAAAATCTAGAATTGCGACTCTGGCAGACGGATAAGCAGCCCGTCTAGATCCTCTGTCACTTTGATCTGGCAGCTCAGGCGGCTGTTTTCCTGGGGTTCAAGCACACACTCAAGCATGTCCTTTTCCATTTCGCTGGCGGGTGGAATTTTGTCTACCCAGGCAGGATCCACATAGCAGTGACAGGTTGCACAGCTACAGGAGCCGCCACATTCGGCAATGATGCCATCAATCATGTTGTCAACGGCACCCTGCATCACTGAATCACCGACCGGGACATCGATCTCATTGATGGCACCATCAAAACTGACGTATTTCACTAAAGGCATTGATTACTCCGTATCACAGGTGTTGAGTGATTTATCGCAGCGCATTATACCGTTTTGTCCGACGAGATACAGACTTGGCTGATTGAGCTGGTGCATCAGTATGGAAATAATTCAAGCTAAAAGCAGTTATTAATAACAAAGACTTACTTCCATTCCGGCAATGACTTTGCAACACGCCAAAAAACTCACGTCCATGTGCAGGCTTGGATGGCGATCTCCTGTCGCCAGATACCCCTGATTCATTCAGTACACAATCCACGCTGCTTTATTGCCTTGCGGTATTTTGTGATCTTCGAAATTGGAATAATTGCATCCTTCAGGAGAATTGCATATCGTTGTTCACGGACATCAGGTACCGCCTCTGCCGTACTAGCCAGGACTTAAGGAGACCGCAAGAGGATGGAAATGACGCTTAACAGCAAACGGATGCTGGCTTACTGTCTGGCATCCGCAACACCATTGCTTTTGATGGCGCTTGTCTTCAATTTTTCCCTCTTGTTCAGCGACCGGTTTCTGTTCTGGACTACTCAGGAATCGCTCGGTTATATCATTCAGGCAGAATTTCTGGCTGTTGCCACTGGGGTCCTGGTCATCCTGCCGCTGATCATCCAGCGCAGCAGCCTCCTAATCAGAATGCTGCGTTTCTGCCTGTTTGTTGCCCTCTCAGGCGGCTTTGCCTGGGTAGCCTATGACATAGACGGGCTGGCAGGCATGCTGTTTTACGCCCTGCTGATCTTTATCACCTTCGGTGGAGGCACCCTGTTTATCTTTGATTTGCTCAGTACGCAAAGCCGCGCCTACCTGACCATGCTACGCTGGTCTCTGGGCATCTTCATGTATGTCAGTCTGCAGCTTGCTTTCAATCTGGACAGTGATATCAGCAACTGGAAGAACACGCCCGAGGTAATTCCCTTTGGATCAGCCTTCTTCTACCTGCTGTTTGTCTTTGAACTGGTGCTGTATGCGCCCCTGCTGTTTTATCTGGAAAAGAAACACAGCCAGGACACATCCTTCAGCGTAAGGATGAAGCTAATGGCAGCTAGGCGGTCAGCAACAAGTCCCGCATCGGCACTGCCGGATCAGCCAGCCGTTCAGGATCCAGTGTAGCCCCCTGTGTCAGGGCACGTTTACTGAACATGAATTCCTGCGGGCTGTTGACTGCATCCACAGCAAGTAACTGCTCCCCGGCAAAATAAAACACGCTGAGCTTGCGCCCCTGTTCCATATCGCCACGCAGCACCAGATGGTCATAGCCTTCGGATAGTCCTGCTATCTGGAGTTTGACATCATACTGATCCGACCAGAACCAGGGGATCGCATCGTAGTCCTCGCGCACCCCACACAGCGTGCGCGCACAGACCTCTGCCTGTTCAACGGCATTCTGAATGGATTCCAGTCGCAGCCAGCGTTGATAATGCCTGTTGTAATGAAAGGTGCAATCACCCGCTGCCAGGATGCTGTTGTCACTGGTCTCGCCATAGGCATTTACCGTAATGCCATTACTGACTTCCAGGCCGGCTGTCTGCGCCAGTTCCGTATTGGGAATGACGCCCACCCCGACAATCACCAGATCCGCCTCAAAACGCTGATCTTTCCCCGCCAGAACAGCCGATACACTTTGCTTACCTTCAAAAGCTGTGGTTTCGACGCCCTCGACAAGCTCCACCCCCTCTTCCCGATGCAGACGGGCATAAAACAGGGAAATTTCAGGAGCGGACACCCGATTCAATATCCGCTGATCCCTCTCCAGGACTGTCACCAACATGCCGGCACCCCTTAACATGGCAGCGCATTCCAGCCCGATGTAGCCTCCCCCGACTATCACCGCTTTTTTGCCCGCCCGGATATGAGGACGTATAAGGTTGGCATCATGGATATTGCGCAGATAAAAAATATTCTCCAGATCAGCGCCTGGCAGGGCGAGCTTTCTGACCCTCGCTCCGGTGCACAGCACCAGCCTGTCGTACTCCAGCGCCTGACCGTTAGCCAGATGCAGGCGTTTGTCCTCACGGTCAATACTGTCCGCCCTGACACCAAGATAGAAATCCACTTCCGCTTTTTCATAGGCGCCTGCGTGACGAATCAGCAACTCATCCGTGTCTTTTCCGCCAGCCAGAAAGGTTTTCGACAGTGGCGGACGGTTATAGGGCAGATAGGGTTCTTCACCCAGCAGACTGATGCTGCCCTGCCAGCCTTCCTTGCGCAGTTTCATGCACAGTTCAGCAGCCGCATGGCTGGCACCTACAATAACGCAATGTTGCTTGTTCATTTGCTCTGTCTTGTTCAGCGGAAAAACCCATCATAACAAATTCATTGAGCGGTCATTGCCTAAAAAGTTACAATTTCGCTATGCCTCAGCCCCGTGCCTATCTGATTGATTCGAGTATCTATATTTTTCGTGCCTGGCACGTGTATGACGAGTCCATCACGGATGCGCAGGGCAATCCCAGCAACGCGGTGTTCGGTTTCAGTGATTTTCTGTTTCAGCTTTTAAAGCAAAAGCAGCCACAGTACATCGCCTGCGCCTTCGATGCCAACCAGACTGAATCCTACCGGCGTGAACTGTTTCCGGAATACAAGGCCAACCGACCCCCTGCACCACCCGAACTGAAACACCAGTTTGAGCAGTGCCGTCTGTTCTGTGAGGCCGTGGGCATTCCTGCCTTCGGCAGCAACCGCTATGAAGCCGATGACATCATCGGCTCACTGGCCACCTATTTCCGTGAGCAGGGTTTCGCCATCACCGTGGTCAGTGCCGACAAGGATTTGACCCAGCTTATTCTCGGCGAAGAGGATGCCTGGTGGGATTTCGCCCGCGGTACCGTGCTGAACCGGCGCGGGGTCGAAAAGCAGTTCGGTGTCAGACCGGAACAGATTCCCGACATGCTGGCCTTATCCGGGGACAAAATCGACAATATCCCCGGTATTCCTGGCGTCGGGTACACCACTGCCTCAAAAATCCTCAAGAAATTCCCCGATGTCGATACCATTCTGGACAATATCGAAGCCGTGGCTGAGATGAAGTTCCGCGGTGCCTCCCGTATCAAGGCGCTGCTACATGCCCATCGCGACATTCTGCCGCTGAACAAGCTGCTCACCACCATCGTCTGCGACATGCACCTGCAGGACCACCTCGAACCCGTCCTCGAAAACCTCAGCTGGCGTGGCATCAACCACGAAGCCCTCACCCGCATGATCGACTCCCTCGCCCTGAGTGCCGGGCTGTCACAGCGCTGGTTTAATCTGTAAAAATCAAAATAGCGCTGAAAAGTTTCAAAGTCTGCTACCTATCCATAGCTGCCCTTAGGCAGAACAGCCCGTTAACATTGTTAAAAAGCCTTCTTTTGGAGGAAAAATGCGTATGAAAGGCTGTTTGAGGGTAAGTTCTGCTGTTTACTGTTCTAACTATCGGACTCAGGCAAGTAATGAGGCAATGGCAGCCTGCCGTTTTAAGTTCAATATCCAGTCATAGGGAATCCCCTCAGTTGTACCGATACCATAATGGGCGCCGGCAATTGCGCCCAGCATGATAGCTCGTCCGCAGGAATCACCGCCTGCCAGGATATTCATTGTGACGGCCTCCCGGTAACTCCGGCTGTGTTTGAGGATGTAAGCTGCCAGTGGCATGGTGTTTAACAGATCACAACTTTGGCCCAGTGCCAGTGCTGCCGAATCGAGGTTAACCCCGTCCATCTTGAGTGCACTGGTCATTTTTCCCTGCATGGCTTCCGGTAAATATGCAGATGCCTGGGCAAAGCTGTCAGCTATAGATGCCCCCCCCAGCACTGACAGCAGGATGCGTGAAAAATATTGACCGCAGGCGACAGCCAGATCATTGTTATTGGTCACACGAATAGCTGTTTCCAGCACTGTATCGGTTAGAACTGTTTGGTTAAGACTGGCACAGAGTGCAGCGACCGGCGTCAGGGCTGGAATTTGCTGATCATCTGCTCCGGAACCTGAGTTACTGTTATCCGCTGCAAGTGATAAATCCATTTGTTGCAAATTTTTCAGGGTAATAGAGGTCGGTTTGTCTATATAACCACTATAGGAACCACCGGGACCAAATACAGACAGGTAGTCCTGTTGAAATTTCCGTACCTGGAATTCCCCTTCTGTAGCTAGATGTCCCAGATTAAGCAGGAAGGCCTCACCGTAATGTGACTGCTCTCCGATCTGTTTGCCGGCGTGTGCAAAATAACCGACTTTACCGTCATAGTTAGCGGCATCAGGACGGACAAACGCGGGTGTTTTTTCAGCGTTTTGTTCAACGACCTGATGCAGGCGTTCCAGGTCATACATCCAGTGCAGACCGAGAGCTGCCGCATCGGCAACCAGCACACCGAGAGCACTGTTTTTCTGAGTGATATTCATGATGAATGTTCCGGATTAATTTTTAATAAGCCAATACCTAGCGCAGCCATGCAGATGGAAACGAAGGCGTTCAGGTAATTGAAAAAAGCGTAAGGAACATACTCCAGAACCGGTACTCCCAGGGTGGCAGCGTAAAAGGCACCGGCTGTGGTCCAGGGAATCAGACCGGTTGTCAGCGTGGAGCCTTCTTCAACGGAACGGGAAAGCACAGCCGGCTGAAGATTTTTTTCGGCGAAAGCTCCCGAGAATAACTGGCAATTCAGAATGATGGAAATATAGGCTTCACCCATCGCCATGTTGCCGATGAGGCCTGACATAATGGTTGTGCCAATCAGGGTGGTAAGACGTTTGACCCGGGTGATGATGCCAGCAAGGAGAGTGCTCAGGAATTGTCCTCTGTACAGTATGCCGCCCAGCGCCAGCGCCATCAGGGCAAGTAACAAGGTCCAAGACATGCTGCTGATGCCACCACGTCCCAGCAGGGCATCCAGGCTGTCTATACCGGTGGTGCCAGGTGTATTTATCCAGAGGGCATTTAAAACAGTGACCGGACTTTCCTGTTGATACAGCACGGAAATCAGAACGGCCGTCAGAATGCTGGCAGACATCGACAGTTCTGCGGCTACGCGCCGGATACTGAGTACCAGCATGACCAGCAAAGGCAGGAGCGTGATCAGCAGTGATAAACGAAATTGTGCTTGCAGCGCCTGCTGGATAATCATTAACTCATTTTCTGGCAGGGTATTTGCTGCGAAACGGATGCCGAGTACTAAAAAAAGCAGGAGTGCCAGCAGCAGGGTGGGAAAGCTCGTGTAAAGCATGGAACGTATATGCCAGTAAATATCCGTTCCTGCACTCATGGCGGCCAGATTGGTGGTATCTGAAATCGGCGACAGTTTATCGCCGAAGGAAGCACCCGAAACCACCATACCGGCGACTAGCGGTAAAGGGATGCCCATGCTCTCACCGATACCGATCAGAACCACTCCGAGAGTCCCTGCTGTGCCCCATGCTGTACCAGTAGCAATTGACATGAAGCAGCAAAGAAGGAGACCTGCTACCAGGAATATTGCCGGGTTGAGCAGGTTCAGACCATGATAGATCAGGGCCGCTATGGTGCCGCTGTGCATGAAACTTGCGATCACCATGCCGATCAGGATGAAGATATAGATTGCGGGCAGTGCCCGGCTGATGGATTCCGCCATCCATTTACGGATACTTGTGTAGGGAATGCCCAGTATGCGTGAATTGATACCAGCCCAAAGCAGACAGATAAACATCAGGGTATGCAGACTGATACCAAAAGCAAACAGGCCACCGGCAATGATCAGCAAAATACCACCAAAACAAATAATGGCGTGTCCCAGGGAAGGGGAGTTTCCAGGCGAGGTTCTGGCTGTTGGCATATGCCGTGGAGCATATAAATTTTTGGACTTGCCATCAATAGTGAGATTTGGGTCTTAGTCTAACGGATTAGATGTAATCTATTTTGATAACAATAATTTTATCGAAGAGAAAGCAAGCGCAATAAACCCATTTAAATCTCGAAGTTTAGATCCTCAAAGGAGCATCGCGAGCGAAGCGCTCTTGAAGGAAGTTAAAGCGATTGATTAATTAGAGTGTCTCGAGCGAAGCCCTGTCTAGTCAAAAACTGTTTTCAGACTTTGAACTTACATAGCTAGTAAGTGATAAGGCTGGGAACTGGTTTTAACGAAGACAGGGCGAGCGCAGTAGCTCTCCTGGAAAGCATCAATCTCCAAGTTTCCAGCCGGACGTTATCGGATACCGCCTATCCCTTCCAAACCCCCGCTTTGAAATCCTGATCCCCACCGGTGCCTGCCGTCGCTTGTGCTCATTGCGATCCACCAGCAGAATCACTTTCTCCACCACTTCCTTGGCGAATCCCTTGCTGATGATGGCTTCGGCGCTGAGGTCTTCTTCGA
>CAZKJY010000037.1:266-10089 GCA_964553165.1 uncultured Enterobacteriaceae bacterium | reverse complement strand
GGCTCGGTTGCCATGATGCTGGAATTCAGTCTGGATATGCCGGCTGAAGCGAAAAATCTCTGGCAGGCCATGCAGAGTGTCTTCGCCAAAGGCTTTTCAACGCCGGACCTGTCCAAACCGGGAGCCGATGTGAAAATGGTCAGTACCTCTGATTTCGGTGCCATGGTGGCTGAGGCTTTTGCCAACAGTTAAGCAGCAACAGAATAATGGTGTCAGAGTAAATCCTTGATTTACTCTGACACTTCGCCAAGATAAATTGGCTCTCTTTGCTGATAACAATAAAAAAAGGAAATCCCATGAAAGTACTCATGCCAATGCTGAGACACTTCCTGCCTGTTCTTTTTGTTTTACCAACCTGGAGTGTTGCCATGGAAGCCCCTGCCCCCGAACTTGCCGAGATCACCAACTTCCGCCAGTACAGCCCGGTTTTTGCCAGCTCCGGCCAGCCCACCCGGGAGCAGTTTCAGGCTATTGCGGATCAAGGTTTTGAGCGCGTTGTCTATATTGCCTTTACCAGCAATCCGAATGCCCTGTCCGATGCCGACCAACTGGTAAAAAGCCTGGGCATGGAATACATGCACGTGCCGGTTGATTTCAACAATCCCCTGCCGGATGATTTTTACGCCTTTGCCGATTCCATGCAGCGCAATACCGGCAAAAAGACCCTGCTGCACTGTCAGGTTAATGCCAGAGCCTCAGCCTTCAGTTTTCTGTACCGGGTAATTTACGAAGAGGTGCCCATAGAGGAGGCCAAGGCCGACATGAATACCGTCTGGCAGCCGAATGAAGTGTGGCGGGATTTCATTTTCACCATCCTGGCGCAACACGACCTGTCACCGGTCTGTGAGGGATGTGACTGGTCCGTCGATCCAGAGCAGAATCCATAGCAATCCAGATCTTTCAGGTTTCAGGCAAAAAAGGCTTTGATGGCTTTGACAGTCTTCTCAATATCGGCTGTGCTGATATCGAGGTGGGTGACCAGGCGAAAATTCTTCCGCCCATCCACCAGAATGCCCTGTTTTTCCAGGTAAGCTGAGAGCGCCGGCCCCCGGCCATCAGGCACGGAGAAAAACACCATGTTGGTATGCAGATAATCCAACGGAACATTGAGCTCTTCAATTTCCGCGAGTCCCTGGCCAAGCAATGCAGCATTGGCGTGATCCTCGGCTAGTCGTTCGATGTTGTTTTCCAGCGCGTAGATACAGGCTGCCGCCAGAATGCCGGCCTGACGCATGCCGCCACCGACCACTTTGCGCCAGCGTCTTGCTTCTTTTACCAATGCTTTGGAACCACATAGCACTGAGCCAACCGGCGCGCCCAGACCTTTCGACAAACACACCGAGACCGAATCGAAATACCGGCTGATCTCTTTTACATCTATGCCCAGTTTAACGGCGGCATTGAAAACACGGGCACCATCCAGGTGTTTGTTCAGCCCGTGCTGATCTGCCAGCGCTGATGCCTGGGCGAGATAGTCCATTGGCAGCACTTTACCGCCAATGGTATTTTCCAGACACAAAAGCCGGGTTCTGGCATAGTGAAAATCATCCGGCTTGATGGCGGCGAGGATATTGTCCAATGCCAGGGTTCCGTCCACTTCCACATTGATCGGTTGTGGCTGAATACTGCCCAGCACAGCCGCACCGCCGCCTTCCAGTTTATAGGTATGGGCATGCTGACCGACCAGATATTCATCACCGCGTTGACAATGCGCCATCAGGCCTATCAGGTTTGACTGGGTGCCACTGGCGGCAAATATGGCTGCTTCCGTACCCAGCATGTCTGCACTCATCTCCTCCAGCGCATTGACGGTGGGATCATCACCCCAGACATCATCGCCGACTTCCGCTTTGGCCATGACTTCACGCATGGCTTTGCTGGGCCTGGTTACCGTATCACTACGAAGATCAATCATCACGTCATGCTTCCTTCTATCTATTTCCTATATCCTATCCAGTGTATTCCCTGAGTTCGCCTGCCTTTGGCCGCGTTGCTCTATCTTACTCTATGCCTGCGACTTTGTCGGAATAAATGAAATTCATGGACGGCTTCTCGGCGCAAGCCCTGTTCATGTTGCTTCAGTAAACTTTCCAAAGCCTGCAGACAGTCGGTGTCCAGTAAGGTATTACCTTTTACAGCTGCCAGAAGCCCATGCTGCACGGAAATATCCTGAAAGGCGCCCAGACTGTCCTGCAGACTTTCCAGTGCCAGTAATTCCTGCTCAGCCTTTTCCGGGGAGGTGAAAAACTCCACGCAATAGCGGTATTTCTTACAGGCAATTCGCAGTTTATGGATATCTTCCGCAGGCGAACGTATTTTTATATGGCGGCCTTTTTCAAGCACTCTGGTCCAGGCTTTTTCGATCATTTGATTTGATACTTGGGCAATCGGGACGCTGGCATTTTTCAAGCCCCTGGGCTGTGACGGCTTTTCCTGCAGATAGTCCAGCCAGGAAAGCTTGAAATTCCGGTAGCGTTTGCTTTGCAGCTGCTTCTGTAGATGCCTGAGTTCAGCATCTATTTCGCTTTGCAGAAAACGACGGTATGCCAGAAAGGTTTTGCGGCAGGGACTTGGCAGTTCTGTCTGAATAGTTTTCAGCCTGTCCTGCATGACCTGACGGTCGCGGATCGCATTACTGTCTTCCATTATCCACGCCAGCGTATTGCGGGCAGAACGAATTCGGCTTTCCGGCAAAATGCCATGGCAGAAAGCCAGCAAAGAGCGACTGCGTCTGACAGCAACCCTGAAGCGGTGGATGGCAACAGGACTGCCCCGCTCCAGTATTCTCGCTTCGTTGGTCTCAATGATTCTGAAAAGCTTTTGCAGAATGCTTTTAACAGCGATGTCTGCCCGGCTCCCCTGGGAAAATCGTGGGATGCTCTGTCTTGATGATCTTAACACCATGGCTCAAACCTGAAAGGGAAATGCCACCCACAAAATCACAAAGCCCGGATTGTAGCGCTTAGGCAATTTACTGTCAGTTGTAGAAATCAAAATTTCAACTTTGATCCTGTGGAAAAAGATATTTTGTTGGGAGTATTCTCGCGATTAGAGCTAAGAGCGTCAGACTAGGCCTTATCCCGCACAGGGAGGGAACATACACTTAGTATGTGACCGACCGAGCAGGATAAGAACGATGTATGGCGCTATTAGATTAATCGCCCGGTTACTTAAGGTATCTAGGAACAGAATTTTAACGCAGTATGAAGGCCTTAGATTAATTGCCCTGAATATGTAGTCGGGTGTTGACCATGCGGAGGGTGGCGAGCACGGCCGCATACACCTGATTCGCATGAACCCCGCGGGTCCTCAATTTGCGACCACGGGCACCTTCCACGTCCCAGATGATGGTACATTCGGTCAAAGCACCCGGTTTGCCGCCTTTGGGAATGCGGATGGCGTAATCCACCAGTTCCGGCAATTCGAAATTGATCTGCGCCAGAATTTTTTTCAGAGCATCGATAAAGGCTGAAAAACCCCCATTGCCATGTCCTTCTTCGGCATATTGGGTGCCGTTGATATTCAGCACCAGTTTGACCTGGGAGTCTTCACCAAAAGCACTGTTGATCTGGCACTCTTCCAGATTAATGTGATGGTAGGCGCTGCTTTCCAGCACGTCGGCAATGATAAAGGGCAGATCATCCGGCGTGATGGTTTCTTTGGAATCCCCAAGTTTAACCACCCGGTCCAGGACTTTCTTGAGATTCTCCGCTGACAGGGATATCCCCAGTTCTTCTATATTTTTCAGTACCGATGCCTTGCCACTGAGTTTGCCCAGTGCATAGGTTCTTTTGCGGTCAAAGCGTTCCGGGCTGAGACGGGTTTCATACAGCCCGCCCTTAACATCGCCATCCGCATGGATACCGGCAGTCTGGGTAAAGACATCTTCCCCGACAATTGGCATGTTGGCGGAGAGCCACTTGCCTGAAAAGCGTTCCACCATACGACTGACATCACTCAGATGGGTTTCGTCAATGGCTGTGCGAATTCCCATTTTGTCTTTCAGTACAACGGCCAGTTCTGCCAGTGACACATTACCGGCACGTTCACCCAGACAGTTAACGGTGCAATGCAGATTGGCGATACCAGCTTCCACGGCAGCCATGCAGTTGGCCACGGCAAGCCCATAGTCATTATGAGGATGAAAATCAAACACCTGCTCTGGAAAGCGCTCCTGCATGTCCTGCATGGCGGCTTTAACCTCGTTGGGACTCATGACCCCCAGCGTGTCCGGCAGCATGAAATGTTCAATGCCTGAATCCTTGATCAGCGCCATCAGGCCAAAGACATAGTCCTTGTTATCGTGATAGCCGTTGGACCAGTCTTCGAGATAGGCATTGACGCTAAGGCCTTTTTCTTTCGCATAGGCAACCGTTGAACAGATATCCCTGGCGTGCTGCTCAAGGGTTTTTCCAAGCTGGTTCCGGCAATGATTTTCACTGCCCTTGGTCAGCAGATTGATGACTTTTCCGCCGCATTCGAGTATCCAGTCAACACTGAGGGTCTGATCCACAAAGCCCAGCACTTCAACACGGTCCTGATAACCATGTTCCGTTGCCCAGGCAATGATGCTGCTGACAGCTTCCTTCTCGCCTTCACTGACCCGCGCAGAAGCCACTTCGATGCGGTCCACTTTCAGGGCTTCCAGCAAAGCCTGGGCAATATTCAGCTTTTCGCCTGCCGAAAAGGAAACACCCTGCGTCTGTTCACCATCGCGAAGCGTGGTGTCCATCAAGGCAACATAGTCTGGTACTTTTTTCATCACTGCTATCCTGTTGCTCAACTGCCTGTCATCACACTGCTGACAAGCTTCAAAATTTTTCTGCCCATAAAACAAAAAACCCGCCTGAAGGCGGGTTT
Source organism: uncultured Enterobacteriaceae bacterium (assembly GCA_964553165.1). Lineage (GTDB taxonomy): Bacteria > Pseudomonadota > Gammaproteobacteria > Pseudomonadales > Pseudohongiellaceae > UBA5109. The sequence goes on along the minus strand of CAZKJY010000037.1, from coordinate 5,229 downwards.
TTAATAATCTGAGCAAATGCAATCTGCTTCAACCCGCCTGCTGCTGTCGAATAATAATAATGCCTTTGCTGATAATGATTCGGTTCATGGGGCGCGATAATCGGGAATATCACCCCAAAAGTCAAGCGCTCGCGGCAAAAGTGTCAGCGTAAATTACACAATTACGCTGACACCATCGAAAAATAAAGTAGAATGCTGGCCCCATGGAAAAAAGCAATGACAATCTGATTGGCGCCTCATTATGGCGACGACTGGCTGCGATGGTCTATGACAGCATCGTCGTTGCAGCCATCTGGATGGTGGTTGGTTTCCTCGTACTTTCAGCGTTTGGCATAGAACAGGCCCAGATCGTTCAGAATGATGCCGTGGTGATGGATCCTGTCTATCGGCTGACCCTGTTCACCTCAATGCTCTTGAGCGCCTACCTGTTTTTTGCCTGGTTCTGGACCCACAGCGGACAGACCCTGGGCATGCAGGCGTGGAAAATCCGTGTCCAGAATCCCGATGGCAGCGCCATCTCCTACTGGCAATCCCTGCAGCGATTCGTGCTGGCACCCTGCTCACTTGCAATCCTGGGTGCGGGCTATTTTTATCTCTATTTCAACCCGCAAAGACAAACCCTGCATGACCGGATTTCCCGGTCAAACGTCGTCAAGATAGACTGGGGATCAAGGGCCTCTTGAGGCGAAGCTGATGCATCGACTGGCCATCACGCATTAAGCAGAACCTATGCCGCTCGCCGCAGCAGAATAATGCCAATGGCCAGTGTCATCACGATCGGAGTCAACACGGCCAGCAAAGGGTTCAACTGATAGATGATGCCCACGGTATTGAAAACCCGCTGCACAATAATAAAACCGAGTCCAAACATCACGCCACTGAAGACACGTGCCCCCATGGTCGCTTCCCGCAAGGGGCCAAAAATAAAAGAGATGGCAACCAGAACCAGCGCTGCAGTGGTCACAGGCTGCAGGAGTTTTTCCCAGAATGACAGCAGGTAGGCACTCGGGTCCTGTCCCTGTCGGGTAAAACGCTGGGCATATCCGTAGAGATCCGAGATGGTCAGCTGATCAGAATCCATGATGAGAAGTTGCAACAGCTCAGGCGACAGATCCGATTGCCAGACGAGTTCATCCAGGTACTGTGTCTGACTCTGGATGCCGCGGTCATCCTGGGTAAAAAATGTCTGTTTAACCTCTGTCAGCAACCAGCCCCCGTTTGCATAACGCGCCTCTTCAGCGAAGGTATTTGCTGTCATGAAATGCTCGTCGTTGAAGCGGTAAATACTCACGCCATACAGGATGCCTTCCGGCTCAATGGCATTGAAATGCAGGAAATCCTCGCCATCGCGCTGCCAGGTTCCGCTGGAAGCCATCACTACTTCATCACTGTTAGCCAGGTTTTTATTGACCTCTGCTTTCAGCTCCAGATCCGGGACCAGGAATTCCCCCATCAGCAAGCCTGCCAGCATCAGCACCAGCGCCGGTTTCATCACTGCCCAAACAATGCGACCTGCCTTGATCCCTGCTGCCTGCATCACCACCAGTTCATTACTGGATGCCAGTATGCCAAGACCAATCAGCGATCCCATCAGGGCTGTCATCGGCAACAGATCATAGATATGCCGGGGAAAGGTCAGCAGCACATAGCCCACTGCATCAACCATGGAATAACGGTCATTGACCCCGGCTACTTCATCAAACAGGGTAAATAGGAAATCCAGTCCGGCAAGTACCAGCAGCACCAGCGCCATGGCCATGAAGATTGTGTTCCTGATATAGCTGTCAAGCTTATGCATAGGACTTAAGCCAAGCTAATTTACCCTTGAACAAAAGGATACCAAGCATGAGGAAGATGCCGTGCACCCACCACATGCCGATAAACCCTGGCAGAACTCCCTGGGCGATCCAGTCCCTGCTGGCAAGCAATAATGCAAAATAGCCGATATAGATCAGAATCGCAGGTACCAGCTTGGCAAATCTCCCCTGCCGGGGATTGACCCGGCTCAGAGGGACGGCCAGGAGGGACAGGATCGGAATCAGCAGGAGCAGGGAAATTCGCCACTGCCACTCAGCCATGTACACAGGGTCGGAAGAATTCAGCAGTTCACGGGTGCTCAGGGCTTTTTCTTCCAGCACCACATCAAGGTTGATCTCACGCTGGGGTAGACGGATTGCCATCTCACCGAAATTGGTCACGGAGTAATCCTGACCCGATGCCATTCCCTCACTCAATGAACCCTGACTGAAAACCACCAGTCGACCGCCCCCATCTTCCTGCAGGGTTGCCGACTCGGCGACAGTCAAGCGGTCCTGCCCACTTTCATGCATGAACACTTCACGGATCTGATTGTTTTCAATACTTTCCGTGTAGGTTGTGCGGGCGCCGCTGGAAATGTCCTGGAAGACACCCGGCACCATTATGTCGAACTCATTAAGATCTTTCTGTTGCTCCAGCAATACAGAGCTGTTCAGCAGTCCCCAGGGAGTCAGGATAAAGACCAGAATCCCGACCAGTACCAGGACCACAAGCGCGGAGATCTGCGTGTAAACCAGCAGTCTCAGTTTGCCGACACCGGAGGCAATGAGCACAGTCATTTCATTTTCGGCATACATCCGACCATAAGCCAGCAGTATTCCAAGTAACAGGGCCAGTGGCAAAATCAGCTGAATAAATTCAGGCAGCCGAAATGACATCAGCAGAAACAGTATGCCGGGGTCCAGCTCGCCTTCAGTCGCATCACCCAGATAATTCAGCAAACGCACCAGAACGGCCACAAAAAGCAGAACAAAACTCAGCGCAGCTGTCAGCAGCAAAACCTGTTTACAGAGATAGCGGGCAATGATCATCTGCAAATTTTAGTGTAATGCAGGGTAGACAGCCACTGTTAAACCTGACTTCGCTACTGTCAGCCTGTTTCCCCCAGTCTAAATTGCGGTGGATTTTTATCCTGCCTTTCTCTACATTAGTTTTAATATCATCAGCAATCAAAAAGGACAGTCATGCAATTTTCTACCAAAACCACCGCGCTCAGTAATACTCCTGGTTCCTGCCTGGTGCTTGGTGTTTTCATGAACCGGAACCTGCCAGCAGCCAGCGCCGAAGTCGACAAAGCCAGCGGCGGAGCCATCAGCAAAATTCTCAAGACCGGGGATATCACCGGCAAGGCCAAAGATTCTCTGCTGGTTTACAGTCCTGATGGCATCAAGGCCAAACGACTTCTGCTGATAGGATTGGGGAAAAAGTCTGATTTCGATATCAAGAAATATACCGAAGCGCTGCGCTTTACTGTCCAGCAACTGAATCGTTACTCGCTGGAAGATGCTGTCATCGGCTTTAAAAACCTGGACACCGGCAAAAGTGATATTGAGCGCCAGGCCATTCAGCTGGCAAAAGTCTTCACCAATGCTGAATACCGTTACCGGGAAACCCTGTCAAAGGCCAAGGCACCCATAAAACTGAAACGGGTATCGCTCGCTGTAGAAACGGCTGATCGCAGCAAAGCGAAAAAAGGGCTGGATGCCGGCGCAGCCATTGCGCTGGGCATGAATGAAGCACGCAATCTTGGCAATCTGCCTGCCAATATCTGCACCCCCACCTACCTGGCAGAACAGGCCAAAAAGCTGGCGACAAAAAACAAATTACTGAAAACCAGAGTGCTGTCTGAAGCGCAGATGAAAAGACTGGGCATGCACTCCCTCCTGTCGGTCGGCAATGGTTCCGATCAGGATTCCGCCCTGATAGTCATGGAATACCAGGGCACCACCTCCAACCGCAAACCGCATGTACTGGTTGGCAAAGGCATCACCTTTGATACCGGAGGCATCAGCCTGAAACCAGGGGCTGCCATGGATGAAATGAAATTCGATATGTGCGGTGCCGCCAGTGTTTTGGGGACCATGCATGCGCTCTGCGCCCTGAAACCCAAAATCAATGTCGTCGGCATCATCGCCAGCGCGGAAAACATGCCCAGCGGTCGAGCCACCAAACCGGGCGATGTCGTCAAAAGCATGTCCGGTCAGACCATTGAAATTCTCAATACCGATGCTGAGGGACGGCTGGTGCTCTGCGATGCACTGACCTATGCCAAGCGTTTCAAACCGCTTACGGTGATCGATATTGCCACCTTGACAGGCGCCTGTGTTGCAACTTTCGGCAATGTCGTCAGCGGCTTGCTCAGCAACGATGATGAACTGGCCGATAAACTCTACCAGTGTGGCTTGGATGCCCTCGATCCGGCCTGGCGGCTGCCCATGTGGGATGAGTACCAGAAACTGCTCCACAGTAACTTTGCTGACATCGCCAATATTGGCGGACCACGCGCCGGTACCATCACGGCAGCCTGCTTTCTTTCCCGTTTCACCAAGGAATATCGCTGGGCACATCTGGATATCGCGGGCACAGCCTGGGATCAGGGCCACCTGAAAGGGGCAACCGGGCGACCTGTCCCCCTGCTGATGGAATACCTGCTGAACGGCTGATGAGCAAGGTCAGCTTTTATCTGCTGAAACAGGGTCAGGCGAAGGAGCGTTATCTCTTCGCCTGCCGCCTGTGCGAAAAAATCAGCGCCCAGAAAATGAAGATCTATCTGCATACCGACACTCACGAACAGGCCACCTATCTGGACGATCTTCTGTGGAGTTTCCGACCTGACAGCTTTTTGCCCCACTGCCTGCTGGAAACCGACATCGATGAAGAGGTCAGCATTCGCATCGGTCATGGTGAAAACTTTCAGCAGGATTTTGATGTGCTGATCAATCTGGGCGAACAGGTCCCCGCCTTTTACCGTCATTTTGACCGTGTGGCTGAAATCATCAGCACGGATGAAACCGAAAAAGCACTGGGGAGGCAGCGCTGGTCACAGTACAAGGAAGCCGGTGTTGAACTGGAAACCCACCAGGCTTAGGCAGCCTGCTCCATACACAGGGAAATAATTTCCCCAACCTTTTCAAATTCCGGTTCG
>CAZKJY010000037.1:0-256 GCA_964553165.1 uncultured Enterobacteriaceae bacterium | reverse complement strand
TCGCGCGGAGAGCGTGCGCGCCACATCAGACCGATGGAGCGCTGAACTTTGCGGTCAGTGAAGGCATATGCTTCCACACCGGTCCCCCGCAGAATCCTGGCATCAACCGCCATTCTGGGCAGAATGCTGACACCAATGTCATTGGCCACCATCTGAATCACGGTATTGAGGCTGGTGGCCTGATACGGCACCTTGATATCCCGGTCTTTCAGTTTGCAGGCATCCAGCACGTGATCACGCAGACAGTGCCCCTCTT
>CAZKJY010000036.1:0-10127 GCA_964553165.1 uncultured Enterobacteriaceae bacterium | reverse complement strand
TGTGAATATACTACCCTTCCGTAGCACTCTCTTAGTTGCGCCTCAAGAATTGTTTTAGCAGTATGAGAGGTATTAGTTTGGGAATCTTGAGCCATAAATTTCCCGCCATTTTTGTTTCGCTGACCACTCTCTTTTAGGAGTTGCATTTTCGTGAGCAATCGCCTCTAAAGATAAGTTATAACATCGTAGAGCTTTATACTGAAACAAACCTTTTCCATAAACGTACTGCCCGCTTCCTGGCGCTCTCCAATATGCTTGTTCTTTATCTTGCAAAGACATCCATTTGAAAAAATCCCTACTCATAAAATCGTAGTACAGATAGGATTTATCTTTGTAGGCATAATTTTCGATAAATTGGTAAGCCAAAGTGTCTACTAAAAGGCCGCCTATTGGAACGCTCCATTCTCGTTTCCAGGCTCTCATCATTCTACAAAGAGCAACTAAATTTCCGTTACATAATATGTTGCGGTTCCGAATAGCTTGGATTTCTGGCTTTGGGTTTGTTGTTTTCCAGCTACCCCCACCATTTGCATTAGGAAATGTGAAACTATCATCTTTGTTTAAAAACGCAGGAACAACTTCAAAAGTAATACCATCAGTAAATGGCACTAAAATCACCTGGCCGTCACCTTTTATACTTGTGGAAGAGTATGTTTTCTCAATAGATTTTTTTACAGATTGCAGTAAAGCGGACTGACCATTACTAATATAGCTGTTATATTTCACATAATCGGAGTAAGGTAGCTGAAAAATCATATCGAGGTCACTAAAGCCAGAAATTGCAGTATTTCTGCCATAGGAACCGACATATAAACTGTGAGAGGTGTCAGAAGTGGTGTTCCAATAATCGGTGTTTAAACGACGTGTAATTTGTTTATATCTAAAAGAAATAGCCCCAGAGTCGCCAATACGTAAATTACTATTAAAATCCCTAAACCACTCTGCCAAACTCATACCTGATCCCTCAGTGTGCGGGTGAAGCTAACACCCTTTGTTAATGGGCGACAAAAGCAAAGCTTTTGGCGTCCATGCAATTAAACTGTTTGTTATATGCTTTTATCTATAATGCTTACTGGTTTCGCGAAAAAAGTGAGTCCGCCTAAGGTAATACACAAAACAAGACCTATTATCCCTACGCTAACTAAGCCTGGTTCGGAGGAATTTTCTAAAAGTAGATTTGCAAGCCCCAACACCCCAAAAAGAATTAATAAAGCGCCAAAAAGTCTTACACCAATAGTTACCATTTTTGCATGTAGGACCTTAAAATGGCGCTCTTCAACTAGGTAAGCTTCGTAAGAACTCTCCTTAGACTCGTATAAGGTGGCTTGCTTCTCTTTTTGAAGTAGCAAAATTGGAATTGCAAAAGGACCCACTACACAAGCTAAGATTACCCAAGGAATAGCATTCAGCCTCTTCTTTTTAGTAATGAAATAGCATGCAATTTCACTTGCTATTAACAGGAGAGAAAAAGTAAATCCTAGAAACATTTAAAAGGGTACTCGAAGCCTGTGCATATAACATTTGTATAGGGTGCATGCTTGGATAATATAATAACCGTGCATGCACACTAACTCGATTAATTTAGTAAATAATGTTCGTGGAGTTTATTGTTTGCATTATCTGAACTCCCTTTCATCATATAATCCCTTGTTTAGTTAGCGATCAGTAAGCTTCCAGTGTTCTGGCGATGCGGAAGCCGACGTCGTCGCGGCTTTCGTTGCTGTAGTCGCGGAAGGAGAGTCGCAGTTCGGTGACGGAGCCATGGGCCCAGCTGGAACCGCGGATCACGTGGTAGGTGCCTGAGCTTGGACCGTAGGGGTCAACCTCGATGTTGCCGCCCAGTTGGACGGCTGTTCCATAATAATCGTGTACCCATTCGGCGACGTTGCCGCCCATGTCATAGAAGCCCTGGGGGTTGGGGCGGAAGGAAGCGACCGGTGCCGAGGCCACAAAGCTGTCGTTATAGTTGATGATGATTCTGCCAAGAATGCTGGCGGAGGAAATGTCGGCATAGTTGCCGTGCTGATCTGGTGGCGGCAGCTCCGGCCCCCAGGGAAATTTCAGCAGGCTGGTCGGATCATCACTGTTCTGCACACGCGCAGCCCATTCCCATTCCGCTTCGGTCGGTAAACGATAACCGGTGCTGTCTTCATTGAAGCCAACAACGTTGCCATTCTGCACGTTATAGAACAGCGGCAGGCCTTCCTGTTCGCTGAGCCAGTTGCAGTAGAGAGCTGCCTGATGCCAGGTGACATTGACCACGGGCTGGTTGTTGTTGCTCAGGGTGATGCGATCAATCACCCCGGAGGAATGTTCCGGATCAAACGCTTTGAACTGGGCATTGGTGACTTCGGTCAGCGAGAGATAATAGGGTTTGGTGAGGCTGACCGAGCGCAGGGCTTCATTGGCCTGACGGCCGGCTTCACGGCGTGAGGCGCCCATGACGAAATCGCCCGGATACAGCAGTTTTAGTTCCTGTCCGTTGGCCGTGGTGATCATCGGCTGGATGTTGTTGATGCGTTGCTGCTCCAGGGTAATCAGGGAAACGTTGAGCTGCTGTTCCAGCCCCGGTCGGGAAATGAATTCCTGTGTGAAAGGCACATACCCCTCGGCACGGATCTCGATGGTCTGGGACGCGGCCAGCAGTTCCACCACCTGGTTGGCATTACCACGCAGTTCGCCGTTGATGTAAAGCTGAGCATTGGCCGGGCTGGCATTGATGGCGACGGAACTGAGAATAGGCTCCAGCGTCACATTCAGGGCAAGTTCCTGTTCCGGCTGGGTCTGGATGGTGCGTCTTAATTCCTCAAAGCCGGTGCTGAAGAAAGTCAGCTCATAGGACTGTCCCGGCGGCACGGTAATTTCCAGCGGGGTCTGGCCCTGATAAATCCCGTTGAGGGTCACGACGGCATTGCTGGGGGTGGATTGCAGCAGCACCAGGCCATCGGCCTGCTCCAGTTCGATCAGTGGCAGTGCCTGATCGACACGAGCGGTGACATCCAGCGTGTCGGTAAAGGCTTTGTGGGCATTCAGTTTCACCAGCAGTTCGTGTTCTCCGGCGAGCACTTCAGCATTCAGCGGCGTCTGGCCGACATCAACCCCATCAATGGTGACCGTGGCGCCGGGCGGGCTTGTTGCAAAGCTGATGTTGGCCCAGGCGGGCAGCAGGTCGATGTTGAGATCCTGTTCCTGTTCACGGCCTTCAATACTGACCAGTTGCTGCTCCGGTTCATAGCGGTCTTTCTGGATCAGCAGTTCATGATCGCCGGCAGCCAGTTCGACCCGGCTGAGCGGCGTCTGCCCGATTACCTCGCCATCGATGAAGACCGTGGCAGCATCAGTATTGCTGGTGATGTTCAGGTAGCCGGGCAGCGGCAATAACTGAATCTGGAAAGTCTGTGCCTGGGCTTCCTGCACGGTGATGATGGTGTCGACATCGTAATAGCCAGGGGCCGAAACGCTGAGCGCATAGTCTCCCTGCAGGGCGAGATAACGCGGGCCGATTTTTATGGCCAGCGGCGAACGAATTTCCACCAGGCTTTCGACCGGCTGCGCATCAATAAAGATGGATTTGGCCGAGAGCACAAACCAGCCGGTCAACGCGAAGCAGACCAGCAGAACACCAATGCCGATCTTGACCGGGCTGAGCGTGATCGTGAATTTGTCCGCACTGCTGTCATGCGGGGTAAAGTCAATCGGGGTGATGACTTCGTCTTGATGATGGTGCTGTTTGTCTGTGCTCATGAGGGCATCCTACACCGGCTCATTGCAGATAACAGTGACAACTGGCGCCTCTTCATTAAACGGCACGACAAACTCCTGGCGGACATCACGATAACCGGGTCGCACACCCACGGCAGTATAGGTCCCTGGAATCAACTGCAGAGTCTGGTTGGAAAACATGCCCAGTTCACTGACCCGGAAGATGGTGACATCGGTCAGGCCATCGGAGTTTAGCGTGACCGTCACCGGCACTCTGGCTTTATCCAGATAGGAGCGTACACTGACCAGCTGATCATAGAGTCGGGTGCCATTCGTCACCAGCTCCAGTGCTTCGTTATAAACCGTGATGGTTTGCTGATAAACCTGATCGTCTGACAGACGCAGCGGATTGTTGAGAAGGGTTCTGAGGTAGGTGTCCAGGTTCACGCGCATCTGTGTGCGTTCCTGGCCCTGTTGCGCCGGGACCACATTGGGGTCAATGGCCAGCGCGGTGTTGTAGGCGGCCAGGGCTTCCTGCCACTCTTCCGCAGCTTCATGGGCCCTTGCCGCTTCCAGCTGTTCATTAAGATCACGGTCCAGAATCAATGTTTCCGCCTGGGTAATGGCGGTCTGCACTTCACTGGAATTGGGACGCAGGGTAAGCGCCTGATTGAAAGCAGTCAGTGCCGCTTCCGGGTTCCCGCGCTGGATGGCGCTGAATCCCTCAGACATATGATTGCGAAAATCACGATCAAGTATGGCCTGTCGGGTCCGGGTAATGGCCTCGGAGGCTCGGGTATATTCGGGGTCGATACCCAGGGCGTCCTGATAATGCTGCAGGGCGGTTTCCAGGTTGCCCTGCTGGCTGGCCAGGTCACCCTGCTCAAGCAGAGCCAGAACTTCAGGCAGACGCTGTGCCCGTCGTAGTCCCCTGTCGGCAACTTCTGAAGCAGGTTCAATTAACAGGGCTGTGGAAGACAGGTCTTCGGCACGGCGTGGCAGGCCGGACTCAATCGCCGCAAAGCCCTGTTCGATGGCATTGCTGACCACCTCCTGGCTCTGTGTTTCCAGCGCCTGCAGTGCCAGCAGCGAATTCTGGTAGAAGCTCTGGGCGCCGATGAAATCCTGTTCTCGGTAGGCGCTGTCGCCCTCGGCAGCGATGCCAAGCGCGGCTTCATAGGCTTCGGGCGCCCAGCTTTCCACACTGAGGTTTTCCAGGGTTTCCTGCAGGGTCAGTATCTGCTCAAGAATATTCTGTGCGGCTTCGCGTTCACGCAGTATCTGTGCCTGCTCAAAGGGTGAAAATGCTTCCTGGGGTTCCGGGCGTTCTACCGGAATCACAACCGGGGCGACAGACGGATCGGGCGTGCTGATGTAATTCGGCAGCACAAAGATGACGCCGAGCACCAGGACCAGCAGGAGCGAGAAGATGCCCCAGAGGATTTTGGTGTTCTGCTGCTGCCGCTGGAAATGATGCTGCTGGTCCCCCATGCCAAAAATGGGTGCCTGGGTTTCCCGGGCATTATTTTCAGGCGCAGGGGTGTGTGAGTTTTCTCCAGCCATGCTTGATAGTACACCAAGTACTGATCAAATATCTTCAGAACTGGGAGGCGCACCAATCTCGTTGGCATACATCTCAGCGAGGATCTGCCGCCACTGCTCGTACTGGGTTTCAACGTTGCCGGACAGAGTCACGGTGCGTTCTTCCAGATCAATGGTCTGCGGGGCAATTTCGTTCTCCATGGATTGACCCAGCTCGGCCAGCGCCTCCACATGCAGCTGGGCTTCGTCACCTGTGCTGAAGGCTTCCTTGATCAGCCAGCCGCCACCAAGCAGGCCACCGTAGACGGCTGCACTGCTGACACTGCTGTTGGTCTGGGTTGCAGCCAGACCGCCGACGATGGCAGCGATACCCAGAATCATGTTGCGTCTGGACTGGCGCTGCAGCCGATCAAGCTTGACGACTTCGTCGTAACTCAGACGGCGGAATTCGGTATAGGGCTGCTCCATCTGACGGGCAAAGGTCGAGTAATAATCCTGCAGGGTGTCCACATACAGATAATCACGTTCACGGATGGTCTGGATACGTGTCATCAGCGGATCATTCTGGGCAGGCAGGCGATCAACCTGCAGCTGGCCGTTGCGATCAGTGCTTAGATATTCACTGAAGGCCTGCGGGGCGAAATCCCGCGCAAACTGAATCTGCGAGATGGTGCGTATATTCAGCGCATCATCACGGCCCAGGTTTTGCTGGCGATAGCGGAGCATGTCGTTGGCAATACGGTTGTAAAGACCCTGGAAGGAATCCTGGGAGCTCTGTATGCGGCTGTCGTAATTGTAGCGGCTGACAATTTCCTCATATTCCTTTTCATACCAGAGTCGGCCAGTGGAATCCTTCACCGAGACATTCACCACCATGGTTTCGCCATCCGACTGCAGGATAGTGCCGTGTACGACAACATCGGTGGAGTTGGAATCTTCCGGGATCACGCGGACCACCCCCCAGTTGCCGGTACGTTGCAGAGTGTCTGCCAGCAGATGGGAGGAGTAATAGGTTTCAGCGATCCTGACATCGGCAAAGGTCAGCTCGGCATCATTGTCTTCCATTTCATCGAAGCCGGGATTGAAGACGGTTATGCCAACATCCAACAGCTCATCTTCAGGAATGGGCTCATGCTCGATGAGGGCCTGGGTAATCGTGGTGGATTTGATGGTTTGCGTACTGCAGGCGCTCAGACCAAGGAGCGCCAGTGAAATAAACAAAAGGTAAAAATGTCTGCTCATGTTACACCTTTGAATTGCCGTCGATAGCCACTGCTGCACTGCGTCCGTCAGACACCGGGGTCGGCGTCTTCCGGGATCGGTAATCCCGTGTAATTGCGATACTCATTCCACAGCCTTTCGCGCAGTTCCGGATCCGGCTCACTCATGGCCGCTTCACGTAACTGGCGGGCAACGACATCATCATCGTTGCCGCTGGGAATATCATCAGGAATTGGCGCCTGTGGCATGTTGCTGTTATCAAAATCACCTTCGCGGTTCCGGCCAAGATCCGGCATGACGCCACCACCGGATGAGCGGTTGGGGGCAGAAGCAATAATGACCGGCGAGTTACCGCCGGTACCCTGCCCCTGTGAGCCGGTACCGTTCTGTTGTGTGCCGGAGCCCATGGTGCCGCCTGCCGTTCCACCGGCACCACCACCGCCATTTTCATTTTCGATACCCTGCGCGGCTTCCCGCTCGGTGAGTATCATGCCGTCGAAGACAGCAATACTTTCATCCAGACGCGCATCCAGTGCGGCCTGTCTTTCTGCCTGGGTCATTGGCTGGTTGCGACCTGATGACAGATCACCAAAGGGGTTATCCCCATTACCCGCACCGCTTTCCTCTCCGGGAAATTCGCCCGCTCCCCGTGAATTTCCAGCTATGGTCCCCGTGCCGTCCTCTGTACCGAACGGTTCATTGCCCTGAGTGCCGGCGCCACCGCCGAAGGTTCCTGTTGCCAGCGGGTCATTGCCGGAGCCTGTGCCTGCGACTGTGCCACCAGCGCCGCTGGTACCTGTGCCTGAATTACCGGTGCCGGTGCCCAGAATATCCCCCATGGTGCCCGTGCTGCCGCCTGGCAATCTGCCGGTCGGGAAAGGCTCCAGTCCGGGCAAGCCGGGGGTCTGGACGCCAACCGTGGTGCTCATGCCGCCACCGTCATTATTGCTGTTGCCAGCGGTATTGGACGAGGCACCGGGCATCTGGCTGCCGGCCTGGGTGCCGGGCTGCTGTCCGGGCATGCCGCCCTGGGCGTCAGTGCCCGCTGTGGTATTGGCCATTTCACCATCGGCATTGGCTGTGGTGCCCTGGGATGTTCCCTGGGTCTGCGACGTGCCGGCAGTGGCGCTGGGCAGACTGGCACCGTTGATGTCGCCGGGCAGACTGCTGTCTGAGCTGCGATCAAACTCCCCGTTTTCGCCATTGGAGGAAGGCATCTGGCCACCCTGGGGAGGCATGGACGAATTTGCTGAAGGCGCCCGGTTTCCGGTGGTGGAGGCTGTTTCCGGCGTGGGCCGGTTGGCGCTGGCACCACTTTCGCCGGAAGACTGTGTTGTTCTGGATGAGGTTTCACCCGCTGTGCTGCTGGAGGATTCTGCGCTGCTTCGGCTTGGGCTGGAAGAGCTGCTCGAGGACGACGAAGAACTGGACGAGGAACTCGATGAACTGGAGGACGACGAGCTGCTGGACGAACTGCTGCTCGAACTTGACGATTCCGACTGTTGCGTCGTCGACGTCTGGCAGGCGCTCAGGACGAGAACGCTTGCGAAAATCATCAATTGTAAAAGTCCGGTTTTCTTCATTTCAGCCCCATGCTGTTGTCAAGGAATAGCCCTGTTTTCACGGCTTATCCTCCGCCCCTCGTTGATTCTTGTCAAGGTACAAGTTCCCAAACCGATCGCTTATCGCACACCATTCAGCTCCAATTAATGTTGTAGCACTTTTTTCCAAAATCAATGCCGGCCCCGCGATTTTCTGATTAAAAGCCAGCGCTTCCCGGCGGTAGATTTTTACCCCCGTCTGAAAGCCGTAAAGGGACAATTCATCAAGTGCCTGGGCAGGCTGCCGCGGGGGCAGTTCTTCGAGGGCATGCTGACGGGGCTGACTGCGGACCTGCACGCGCAGATTGACCAGCTCGGGCCGGGCCTTGAGGCGATGGCCATAACGGGCTTCATGCAAGGCATGAAAGTCACTGGCTGTTTTTACCTTTCCCTGCCAGGGCAGGTTGAGCGTGGAAGACTGGCCGTGATAGCGAACGTCGGCACGAAAGTCAGTCACGGCATCAGAGCTGGCTACCTGTTCGGCTTCAAGCTCCTGTCTTGCCTGAAGTGCCAGGGTCTCCAGCATGCGGTTTATCTCAGCATCATCGCAGTCATCCAGCAGACGCTGATGGCTGTGGGACAGGTTTCTTTCTACCGGCGCCAGCAACATCCCCAGGGCAGAGAAAACACCCGCGTGCATGGGCACCAGCGCCCGGGTCATTCCCAGGCTGTCGGCAAGGGCACAGATATGCAGGCCACCGGCACCACCAAAACAGCAGAGCCTGCTTTCCCTCGGGTCATGCCCCTTTTGCACAGAGATGACACGCAGCGCCTGGGCCATGTGTTCATTGGCAATTCGGATAATACCTTCAGCAGTTTCCAGATTAGTAAGTGCTAACTTGTTACTTAGTCCTGCAATGGCTGCTTCGGCAGCAGCATGATCAAGGACAATATCCCCGCCCATAAAGGCGGAGGCCTGCAGACGTCCCAGCAGGAGATTGGCATCGGTCACCGTCGGCTCGGTTCCGCCCAGGCCATAACAGGCAGGCCCGGGACTGGCACCGGCGGACTGCGGACCGACCCTGAGCAGGCCTCCGCTGTCGATATAGGCAATGGAACCGCCACCGGCGCCGATGGTATGCATGTCGATCATGGGCACGGCCACCGGATAGGTGCCGATTCGCCCTTCGTTGGTGAGCTGGATTCTGCCACCTTCCAGAAGCGCGGCATCGGTGGATGTGCCGCCCATGTCAAAGGTCATCAGCCCGGGGATTGCCAGTTCTCTGGCCAGGCAGGCCGCAGCTGCCAGACCGCCAGCAGGCCCTGAGAGGAGCAGATTGACTGCCCTGTCACTGGCCTGGGCTGCACTGATGGTGCCGCCACTGGATTGCATGATGGACAGGGGTGACGGCTCGGTGCCTGCTTTCAGGCGCAGCAGGTAGTCCCGGACCAGCGGACCCAGTGAGGCATTCAGCCAGGTGGCTATGCCGCGTTCATATTCCCTGTACTCCGGAAGGACAAAGGAAGAGCGGCAGATAAAGGGGCGCCAGCTCAGGTGTTTGTGCAGATAGTCCTCCAGCTGCTTTTCATGGCGATCATTCAGGAAACTGAACAGCAGCGTGATGGCGATTGCTGCCGGTTTTAGCACTTCCAGGGTCTGGACCAGCTGCTGCAGATCCGATTCAGGAACCGCTTCAATTTCCCGGCCGCTGGCATCAATACGCCCCCCTGTTTCCAGGCACAGCTCATCTGGCACCGGCTGGGCTACCGGGGGGAACTGCAGCCTGTAAAGGGACGGGCGGGTCTGGCGGGCAATCGTGAGTATATCGGCGAAGCCGCGATTGGTGATGAAGGCCGTACGGACCCCTTTGCCTTCGAGTGCGGCATTGGTTGCCACGGTGCTGCCGTGAATAATCTGCACCTGGCCCTCAGCCACGGCCTTTTCTAGCCCCAGGGCTCTGATGCCCTGTAGAATGGCACGTTCGGGCGCTTCGGGGGTGGATAATACTTTATGGGTGGACAGCTTGCCGGCCTGGTTGAGCACGAAGTCCGTAAAGGTGCCGCCAGTATCGACACCCAGTATGAGTGAATATTGCCCAGTCATTGCAATCCGAGAACCAT
>CAZKJY010000035.1:0-10196 GCA_964553165.1 uncultured Enterobacteriaceae bacterium | reverse complement strand
TTACCACGGTAACTGCCACTGCGGCTCAGTGACATTTTCATTTGAAAGTGAAGAGATTGATAAAGGTATCAAATGTAACTGCTCAATCTGCAAACGCAAGGCAGCATTGATGAGCCCGTTCACCATTGCGGATAGCGCGCTGAAGAGGCAGGGCGAGACGCTCGCTTTCTATCAGTTCGGCAGCAATGTTGCCAAGCATTACTTCTGCAGTAACTGCGGGATCTATGTGTTTCATGAAACCATGCGTCAACCCGGTTATTTTCGTGTCAATCTGGGCTGTGTTGATGAGGTGAATACCTTTGAACTGCCCTTCGATGTGTTTGACGGAGCTTCGCTCTAAGGCAGTTCACATTGCCGGGTTTTTGAATGCTTTATCAGTTTTGGCTTTGATTCGCCTGCCTGAGGGTGTAAGATGCCGCTTCCTAAATAGGAGAGCTACACGATGCAAACTAATTATCTGAATAACAATAACAGCGCGACTCTGTCACTGGGCTTCCGTACGAAGCAGCAGCTGACGTCTGTCGCTATGGTTTCGCTGTTCAGGTAATTCTATGTTTACCGGGCCGCGAATTTTTAGGCGGTCCGGTTAAAAGAGCTCTCTTTCCCGCAACAAATCTCTTTCCAATCAACCACTTAAAGATTCCCGGTCATTGCCGAGGAATCTTCAGTGAAGAAGTTAATAAGAAAAATCAGGAAAAAATTTCGACTGGCCAGAGCATTGCCACCAGCGGAATCATTGTCTGAACATTTACGCAAGGATATCGGGCTTGAAGATGGCAGGGCACGCTCTGCACGCAGGAAAAGCAGGTTCAGCAAGGGTTAATACACAGATGTTATCGTTATCGAACGTACACGCTGGAAAATACCGGATGTATGCTTTTAAATACCAAGGTGCCGTCAGGAAGGAAATATGACCAGGAAGGAACCTATGTTAAAGAAAACAGCTTATATCCCTGTTACTTTGCTTTGCTCATCTTTGTTCCTCAGCGCCTGTGGTGGTGGCGGTGGGGGATCGGCAGCGCTGGCAACGCCATCGCCCAGCGTGCCTGCCACCACGACACCCGCCGTTGTGGAGCCGAGTCTGGATGATGTACAGCCTTTCATGATTTACGAAGCCGGGGTCTTCCCGAATTCTGAGAATTTTGCCAATGCCTGTGAAGCGCCGCGTAGCGGAGCAGGCTTTGAGGATTTTCAGGGCAATGAACTGGCAGAAAAATACTGGCTGCGCTCGTGGAGTCATGAGACCTATCTCTGGTATGACGAAATCAGCGATGTAACGCCCGACAACGGACTCAACAAATTCGACTATTTTGATTTGCTGAAAACGCAGGCAGTCACCCCATCCGGCGCGCCACGGGATCAGTTTCATTTCACGCGCTCAACAGAGGAATACCAGCAGTTTTCACAGTCCGGAGTTTCCTTTGGCTATGGTGCAGAACTGCTTTTTGTCAGAAACACGCCTCCCCGGGAATTGTACGTCGCCTACGTAGAGCCCATGTCCCCGGCAGCTACAGCAGGCATCAGAAGAGGGATGCGGATCATGGAGATCGATGGGATTGATCTGGTAAGCAGCAATAACAGCTCGGACATTGATGCCTTGAATGCCGCACTCTCACCGGAAACCGAGGGCGAAGCCCATGCTTTCGGTGTGCTGGCCTGGGGAGATCCTGATACGGGTACCTATCCGCAGCTGGCTGTCAGTGCGGCGGATATTACCTCAGCGCCGGTGCTGGTTACTGATAGAAAAGTTACACCGACAGGACTGGTAGGCTACCTTGCGTTCAATGACCATATCGCTACAGCAGAGGCCGCCCTCATCCCCGTTATTGAGCAAATGGCAGAGGATGCCGTAACGGATCTGGTGCTGGATTTGCGGTACAACGGCGGGGGTTATCTGGCCATTGCTTCACAACTGGCCTATATGATTGCCGGTGATTCCAGAACAAGTGGTCGTTCGTTTGAGACGCTGCAATTTAACAGCAAACATCCCACGATTAATCCGATCACAAGGCAAATCATTACGCCGACTCCCTTTTATGATGAAACGCTGGGTTTCTCTGTCAGCAGTGGCTCAAGTTTGCCGACCCTGGATCTTGATCGGGTCTTTATCATCAGTGGCTCCCGCACCTGTTCGGCCAGCGAGTCCATCATCAATTCCCTGAATGGGATCGGGGTGCAGGTGATTCTGATTGGCTCCAGTACCTGTGGAAAACCCTATGGTTTCTACCCACAGGACAATTGCGGGACGACTTATTTCACCATCCAGTTTCAGGGCGTCAATGATATCGGCTTCGGGGATTATGCGGACGGATTTACGCCGATCAATTCCGGTGAATCCGGAACAGCACTGCCGGGATGCTCCGTGCTGGATGATCTCAGTGCAGAATTGGGTGATGTCACCGAAGCCAGGTTAGCTGCTGCGCTCGCCTATCGTGATGCCCCCGGGACCTGTCCGGCACCGCCTCCGGCTTCCAGTACAGGGGCTGTCTCAATTGGGCCGTCTGATCAGCTTTCTTTGCAGCTGGAACAGCAAAACAGTTTTATCAGAAACAACCGATTGCTTGGGGTGCCAGGTGAAACCTTATAGCGGGTCCTTGTTGTTTATATGCCTGCTCGTCGGTGCCTGTACAGCAGCGGAGCTTGTGCCTGCCAGAGCAATACCGAGTGAGAGTGACTCTGACCAGGCTGTCCTTGAGCAGGCGATTGCGCTGCTGCTCAATGAGCAAAGCGTCAGATTGGCAGATGATGCTTTCATCAGCAGTTCTGAAATCACGGTGGAACGTCGTCCCCTCAGCGGTCCTGATGGTGAGAGAATTCCCGGCAGAAGCCTGGAAACACCGCTGCATTTCCGGCTCTGGAAACAGGGTGAAATCTGCCTGCTTGAGTATGTCGAGGCGGAAACCTTTCGAGAACTTGATGGCTTTGCTTGTACAAGCCTCATGATTCAATGAAATGGAGCGGGATTGCTAATAAGACCGTCTGGCAACAGAAAGTCACCAGCCGTGCTTATACAGGGATGTATGGTTTTTGACGAGTTACAGACCTTTTATGAACAATACCGGCAAATCTTCAATCAATTGATATGCAGGCGATAGGCAATGATGCCTGCCAGCACAACCGGCACCGCAAAGATATAGAAATTCGCTGACATGCCCAGACCGGCAGCGATTAAAAAGCCGGCCACACCCGGACCAATTACTGCGCCTACTCTGCCAAGTCCGATCGCCCAACCGACCCCGGTGCTGCGAATTTCAGCCGGGTAGAGTTTGGCTGAGACAGCATACAGACCGGTGAATCCGCCCTGGAACAGAATGCCAATCAGGAATACCAGACTCAAAAGCAGAACTTCCACACCAGGAGAGGCGGCAAAGGCCATCAGCAGAATACCGCCACTGAACAGGAAAACGCAGACGATATTGGACAGTTTAAAGCGGGTAGACAGAATACCCAGGATGTAGATGCCGATGACGGCCCCCAGATTAAACAGGAAAAAGGCATCCCGACCGGTTTCTGCCGTAAAACCGGAAAACTCCATCAGGGCAGGAATCCAGGTAAACAGAAAATACAGGGCGCTGAAACAAAGCAGAAAGGTTGTCCACAGGAGCGCCGTTTTTTGCCAGTAAGCCGGGCCAAACATGGCTTTGAAATTTTCCAGCGCGGAGTGTTGTTCCGAGAGGGCTGGGCGCGGTGGCAGAGTCGCCAGTTCCGTGTTTGCCAGTCTGACAAGAATCCTGTTTATCTTTTCCAGCGCCTGTTTGGGTTGGCGCTTGACCAGAAACTGCAGGGATTCGGGCAGGATAAAAAACACCAGGAGTCCCATGAGCAGGGTCAGTCCGCCGCCAAACCAGAACATTCCGCGCCAGCCATAAGCAGGCATAATGAAATCACCTACCAGGGCAGTCATCATGCCACCGAGTGGATAGCCCGAAGTCACCAGCGTGACCGAGAGCGCCTTGAATTTGTCGGGGCTGTATTCAATGGCCAGTGCCGCCTGACTGGCCAGCATGGCGCCCACGCCCAGACCGCTGATAATGCGCAGAAAAATAAATTCAGCGTAGCTGGCGGCATTGGCGGTCAGCATGATGGAAATACTCACCATGAGTACACTTGCCAGCACGACCCGCTTGCGGCCGAACAGATCGGATAAGGGCGCAAGAAACATGGCGCCACAGGCCATGCCGAACAGCGCTGCACTGGAGATAAGTCCCAGTCTGTCAGGGGTCAGATCAAGTTCTGCTGCCACCGAGGTGTTGACGATGGACATGGCGGTGATGTCAAAACCATCCAGCATGTTCAGAATCATGCACAGCACAATGACGGTAATCTGCTGCGCTGAAACCCGGCCCTTATCAATGAGCTCAGAAATCGTTTCAGGACCTGGCTGGACTGTGTTTGGCATCAATGTGTTCCTGGTTTTTATTGTTGTTTTGGACTGAGGCTGGCCTTAAAGTCGACTGTCCCCGTAGTTCATTGAATTGCCCATGCAGGCTTTTGGGGCCGGGACTTTATCACCATTTTGTGGGGAGACCGGGAAGATGGCGTTGATCTGTCCGGTACCGGAACTGCCGAAATAGGGCGTGATGATTTCGACCGGCTGATCGTAGGCTGACCATCCCAGGGCGCCCATCAGCATTGCCGTGTCATGCATAAAGCCTTCACCCTGTCCCTTGGCCGCGTATTCCGGCAGCATGTCACAGAAAGTTTGCCATTCGGCATTTTTCCACATCTCGACGACTTCAAGATCGATTTTTTCCAGGAAAGGACTCCAGATTTTATTCAGGTATTCTGGTGCTGTGCCGTTCTGGGCAAAACGGTGGGAGAGTGAGCCGCTGGCAAAAATTGCCACTGTCCCGTCGTAGTGTTTTTCCACGGCCTGACGCATAGCCCAGCCAAGTCGCGCACTGTCATCCAGGTAATGCACCATGCACAGGGCCGAGACGGAGATGGCCTTGAAATGCAAATCGTCATTCATGTAACGCATCGGCACCAGTGTGCCGTATTCCGGATCAAGTGTTGTATTCGTATGCACCAGGGTTTCGACGCCCTGGGCATTGCATTCGTCACCGAGAATTTTTCCCAGCTCCGGATTGCCAGGCACAGCAAACGCCATGTTATTGATGAAGTGTGGCAGTTCATTACTGGTGTAAACGCCCTTCGCCATCGGGCGACAGTTGATGTGATAGCCCGAGTTCACCAGCCAGTGCGTATCAAACACAATGATGGTATCGACACCCAGTTCACGACAGCGTCGACTGATTTCCTTGTGACCCTCAATGGCAGCCTTGCGGATATCCTTGGTAGGCCCATCGAGTTCAGACAGATACATGGACGGTACATGCGTAATCTTTGCTGCCAGTGCTACTTTTCCCATCGTTTATCTCGCTTGTTATTCTGTCGGAGCCTGCATCAACTCTGCATTAAATGATTTTTCAGAATAGCTTTTGCGCCTTTGGCAAGAACCAGAGTGTCCACACCCAGCGCAATAAACTGCGCGCCTTTGCTTTCATATTGCCTTGCCAGCGCCGGATCGGCAACCAGGATACCGGCCGCTTTGCCGCTGGCACGGATTTTTGCAATGGCCTGCTCGATACTCGCAACCACGTCAGGATGGCCGGAGTTGCCGAGATGTCCCAGAGAACCGGCCAGATCAGCCGGTCCGATAAAAACGCCATCGATACCTTCAAGCGCCAGGATGGCATCCAGATTATCCAGGGCAGTTTTTGATTCTATCTGAATAAGCAGGCAGACCTCGGCATCAGCCTGTTGCAGGTAGCCTTCCACCAGATTCCAGCGCGCGGCACGCGCCAGCGCCGTGCCCACTCCCCGGATACCGGCAGGCGGATAATGCACGGCTGCCACCAGGGCTTCAGCCTGAGCTGCGCTTTCTACCATTGGAATTAACAGCGTCTGCGCCCCCAGGTCTAGGACCTGCTTGATGGTGGTGGGATTATCGTCTGCCAGTCTGAGCACCGGATGGCTGGGCGTATTTTCTATCGCCAGCAACTGGGTATGCAGGGTGTTCAAATCATTGGGCGCATGTTCGGCATCAATCAGCAGCCAGTCATAACCGCAATGGCCACACAGTTCTGCGGACAGGGAATTACACAGGCCCAGCCAGAAACCGTATTGCTGTTCACCGGCCTGCAGGGCTCGTTTGAATGGATTTTTCGGCATCTGCATGAATTTTAATCCTCCGCTTACAGGAAGCGACAATTGATTTCGCCCAGGGGACCATAGTCAGCCCGAATCTCATCGCCCGGTGACAGTGCAACAGGAGCAGTGAAAGAACCGGAGAGCAAAATCTGGCCGGGTTCCAGGGCAATACCATGCTTAGCGAAGCGTTTCGCCAGCCAGCAAATACCGTTGGCCGGGTGATCCAGCACGGCAGCAGCCAGACCGGTTTCCTCGATGACACCGTTGCGGTAAAGCAGAGCGCCACACCAGCGTAAATCCAGGGACGCAGGCGAAAAATGCTGGTCACCAGTGATGATGCCGGCGTTGGCCGCGTTATCGGCGATGGTATCCATGACAGTCCGGGTGTAGCCGCTATGGGGATCAACGCGATAACTGCGGGCTGCAATCAGTTCCAGAGCTGGCACTATGTAATCCGTCGCTGCCAGGACATCCTCGATGCCCAGGCTGTCGCCAAACAGTTGTCTTTTCAGTACGAAAGCCAGTTCAACTTCGATGCGGGGATCAGTGAAATCGGCATGTTTGATCTCACTGTGGTTGGCAAAGGCCATGGACTCCAGCAGCACCCCGAAGTCGGGGGTATCGATGTGCATGGCTCGTTGCATGACCCGGGAGGTAAGACCAATCTTGTAACCAATCAGATTATCGCCGGCATCGCGCTTTTTCTGCACCCAGGCACTCTGAATGGCGTAGGCATCCTCCATGTCCATGTTCGGGAAGGACTGGCTCAGGGGAGAGATCTGCTGTCTGTTCCTTTCAGCGTCAAAGAGCGCCAGGGCAGCAGCCTGAATTTGCGTTTCTGTCAGTGTGCTCAAAATTTACTCGTCCAGATAATCCTGAATATTGTTTTTGTTGAATTTGTACACCGGTTCCAGTTCTCTCATTTCAAAGGACATGGCGACGCCCCGGTTTTCAAAACAACTGGCGAAATGGGCTTCATAAACAGCAAAGAAGGCTTTGGAGGCCTGGTCCTTTTCGGCGTCAGTTCTGCCGGCACCGATGAGTACACTCAGGTGCAGGAACATGTGCTCGGGATTGCCATCTGCGATTCGGTAATCCTGACAGGCATAGGCCCGACTGCGAATCCCCTTGTAGGGAAAGATGCCCGTCTCTTTTGCGGCCGTGTGCAACTTCTCGAACAGCTGCTGCAGCTGCAGTCTGTCGCGGGTGATGTTGCTGGAATATTCTAGAACAAAGTGTGCCATGTGTTTTCTCCCGCTATGGGGTTTTCCCAAGCTGGGGGACTTTATGGGTACCGTGTGCCATGCAGATATTTTTGGTTTCCATGTAAAAATCGAAACTGTAGTCACCGCCGTCGCGTCCGATACCGCTCATTTTAATGCCGCCGAAGGGAGAGGGCAGGTTGCGGTTATTTTCAGAGTTCACCCAGAGCATGCCGGTTTCCACTTTATGTGCCATGCGCATGGCAGTGCCATGGTCGCTGGTCCAGATATAGGCGGCAAGCCCGTAGTTGGTGGCATTGGCCAGTTCAATGGCCTCCTCTTCTGTTTCAAAGCTCATGGCGGTCAGAACAGGGCCAAAGATTTCTTCCTGTGCGATACGCATGTCATTTTTTGCTTCCGTAAACAGGGTAGGCTGGACGTAATTACCTGCAGGATCAACATTGTCACCGGCATATTTGTCACCGCCGACAGTAATTGATGCACCATCTTCGCGGGCGATAGCCATGTAGGACAACACTTTTTCGTAATGTGAGGTATGAATCAGCGGGCCGACTTCAGTGGCCGGATCGAGGGGGTGCCCCACCTTGAGATTTTTCACCCGCTCAATCAGGGCTGCCATGAATTTGTCACGGATGCCGGACTGCACGAATAAACGACTGCTTGAGGTACAGCGCTGACCGTTCAGGCTGTAAATCATAAAGACCACAGCATCGAGGGCCTTGTCGAAATCGGCATCATTGAATACCACCACTGGATTTTTGCCCCCGAGTTCGAAATGCATACGCTTCAGTGTGTCGGCGCCCTGGCGCATGATATGGGCCCCGGTGCGGGTTTCACCGACCAGCGCAATAGCCTTGATGGCAGGGTGTTCAGTCAGGCGCTTACCGGCGGTTTCACCAAAGCCATTGACCATGTTCCAGACCCCGGCCGGAATACCGGCATCCACACTGATCTCCGCCAGGATGCTGGCGGTCAGCGGACTGAGCTCTGCCGGCTTGTGGACCACGGTGCAGCCGGCGGCCAGGGCCGGAGCAATTTTCCATGTCGACAGCATAAAGGGCGTATTCCACGGGGTGATGATGCCAACCGGGCCGATGGGGGAGCGAATGGTGAAATTGGTGTGTTCCGGCTGATAAAGGGCAAGACCATTTGCGGCTTCTGGAGCCTTGTCGGCAAAAAAGCGAAAGTTGGCTGCGCCACGTACGGCGGCCTGTCGCATGAAGCGTATGGCCTGTCCGCTGTCCATGGATTCCACCAGCGCGATTTCTTCGGCTCTTTCCACCAGCAGATCAGCAAAGCGGTTAAGAATTTTTTTGCGCTCAGTGCCAGGCGTATGACGCCAGACTGCAAAGGCCTGGCTGGCAGCCTCGCAGGCGGCATCGATATCCTTGGCGCTGCCGGCGGCAATTTTACCAAGCACACTGTTATCGATGGGGCAGAGATTGTCAAAGGTCTGATTGCTTTCACCCAGGGTCCATTCCCCATTGATGAAATGCCCCGTGGTGCTAGCCTGAAAACGTTGCAGATAGCTTCTCGCAAGGTCGATATTGGTGTTGAGTTCGCTCATGATTATCTCCAGCCCGGGAAAACTCTAAAAATATAACGCGTTAAATAAATTTAATCAATAGATATCATGGGTTTGGATTTTGCTGCAGTATTGAAGCATGAATTCCGGGTATTTTCAGCTTCTGCCTGGATTTCGCTCCCTTTACATATTAACGCGTTAAGTATATTCTCTGAGTGATACGTGTTGGATGCTGTTTGTGTTCTGCACTGCTACAGGTCTCAATGAAGCAGGCAGTACCGCCGCAATCAAAATAAAAACCAATTCTGCAACTGGATCATTTCATCATGGAAACTTTTGCTTCTATCATCGACGGAAAACCTGTCACATCAAATAAAACCTTTGAAGTCATAAACCCTGCCACCGGAGAGGTGCTGGGCCTGGTGCCGGAAAGTACCGGGGAACAGGTCAATCAGGCCGTGGCCGCGGCCAAGAAAGCACAGCCGGCCTGGGCAGCCCTGCCGGATGTTGAGCGCAAGGCCATACTCATGAAGATGGCTGAAGTGCTCAAGGAAAATGCTGAATACCTGGCGCAATGGATTACCAAAGAGCAGGGTAAACCGCTGGCTGGCCCTGGTTCGATGTTTGAAATGCAGGCCTGTGCAGCCTGGACGGAAGTCACTGCCTCTCTCGATTTACCGGTTGAAGTGGTCTTTGAGGATGAGACCCGACGTGATGAATTGCACCACAAGCCCATTGGTGTGGTGGGTGCCATCAGTCCCTGGAACTGGCCGCTTATGATTGCCATCTGGCAGATCATGCCATCCCTGCGAGCGGGAAACACGGTGGTGATCAAGCCCTCTGAATACACGCCGATTGGCACGCTGGAAATGGTCCGGCTTCTGAATACTGTTCTGCCGCCTGGGGTCTTGAATGTCGTGAGTGGTCTTGGCGAAGTGGGATCCCTCCTGGTGAGTCATCCTGATGTCAACAAAATCATGTTTACCGGCAGCACCGCAACCGGCAAAAAAATCATTGCCGCTTCAGGCGGCAACATGGCCAGACTGACGCTGGAATGCGGTGGCAATGATCCGGCAATTATTCTGCCCGGTACTGACATTGCCTCCAAAGCCGGCGATCTGTTCTGGGGCGCCTTCATCAACATGGGACAGACCTGTGCCTGTGCCAAACGGCTTTATGTGCATGAGGATGATTACGACGTTGCTGTGAAGGCACTGACAGAAGTGGCTGAACAGATGCCGATGGGTAATGGGATGGAAGAGAATATTCTGCTGGGCCCGATCCAGAACAGGATG
>CAZKJY010000034.1:0-10391 GCA_964553165.1 uncultured Enterobacteriaceae bacterium | reverse complement strand
ATTTGCCTGATTCCGAGTTCGGCGCACGGCACCAACCCGGCTTCAGCACAGCTTTGTGGCATGCAGGTGGTGGTGGTCAAATGTGACGAGATGGGCAATGTCGATCTGGATGATCTGCGCCAGAAAGCCGAACAGCATCAGGACAGGCTGGCCGCCATCATGGTGACCTATCCTTCCACACACGGCGTTTTTGAAGAAGGCATCCGTGAACTCTGTGGCATCGTGCATGATCACGGTGGTCAGGTTTACATGGACGGCGCCAACCTCAATGCCATGGTGGGCCTGTGTCAGCCTGGCAAGTTCGGCGGGGATGTGTCCCACCTGAATCTGCACAAGACCTTCTGCATTCCGCATGGCGGAGGTGGACCGGGTGTTGGCCCCGTCGCTGTTGCGGAACACCTGGCACCTTTCCTGCCGGGACATGCCAGTTTTGGTGAATCCGGTCCGGCCAGTGTTGGCGCAGTTTCCTCTGCCGCCTGGGGCAGCGCCGGGATCCTGCCGATCTCCTGGATGTACATCAAAATGATGGGCGGCGAAGGCCTGAAGCGCGCCAGCGAGATTGCGATGTTAAACGCAAACTACATAGCCAACAGACTTAAGGATGCCTTCCCGGTTCTGTACAGCGGCGAAAACGGACGCGTCGCGCATGAATGTATCATTGACATCAGACCCCTGCAGGACAGCGCCGGGATCAGTGTCGATGACATTGCCAAACGCCTGATCGACTATGGCTTTCATGCGCCGACCATGTCATTCCCGGTACCGGGGACGCTGATGATCGAACCCACCGAGAGCGAGGCCCTGACGGAACTTGATCGCTTCTGTGCTGCCATGCAGCAGATTCGTGCCGAAATTGACCGTATTGCCAGTGGTGAATTTCCCCAGGATGACAATCCCTTGCACAATGCACCACACACGGCTGACATGGTCAGCGCTGATGCATGGACTCACCCGTATCCGCGGGAACTGGCTGCCTATCCTCTCGCCAGTTTGCGTGAGAACAAGTACTGGACTCCGGTCGGCCGGGTCGACAATGTGTTCGGTGACCGCAACCTGGTTTGCGCCTGTCCGCCAATGTCGGCTTATGAATAGTCCCGGATAGTTCCATTCGAAACTTGTTACGGTGAAATCAAACCGGATTTTTCACTGACATTGGAACCCATTGAGGCGTCTTTTCCTTTTATGCAAGTTCAGATCAAAGCGAGGACTGTCTGAGCCGGAACGGCGAGTTCCGCAGCGCTGAACTTGCGTGAAAGGAAGGCCGAAGGGTGACAATGCAGGAAAAAACGTGGTTCAGAGAATAACTTATTATCTGGACCTTGAAATAAACAAAGCTGAAAACTAGGGAATTTTGCGCGACAATGCGCACATGCCAATAAGAATTAAACTACTTTTCCCATTATTCGTTTTTCTGGTTGCCTGTTCTGAGGCCAGTGACGCTCCTGCCCAGCAGGCGACTGACAATGCTGGCCGACTAGTCGCCATCGGCGACATACATTCCGATATCAATGCCATGCGTCAGGTGTTTCGACTGGCCGGGGCTATCAATGAAAATGATGTGTGGATCGGCGGCGAACTGACCATTGTGCAGCTTGGCGATATGATTGGCCGTAGTGATGATGAACGTCAGGTACTGGATCTGATGTTCGATCTGCAGCAGCAGGCCGAACAGCATGGTGGTAAGGTTTATGCCCTGATTGGCAATCATGAAATCATGGGTGCCCGTGTTGATAATCAGGCTGTGGGACCAAACCCTTTTCCAGCCTATGAGAGCATGACAGGTCTGGACCTGAGCGATCCCCGTCTGGAAGATTTACAGCCCAATGAACGTCACCGGGGTGCCGCCCTGATGGCTGGCGGACCTTATGCCCGGCGGTTGGCCGACTGGCCGACCGTGCTGCAGCTGGGCAGTACCATTTACGTCCATGGTGGCGTGGTCCCGCGCTGGGCTGAATACGGCATTGACCGAATCAATGCCGATGTCAGTGCCTGGCTGCGTGGTGAGGAGCTGTTCGAACCGGTTTCCTCACAGCGGGTGGATGACAGTGACCGGGTCATGTGGGCCAGGCATTTTTCGTCCCGTGTCGACAGTTTTGACTGTCAGATGTTGCAGCTGACCCTGGACCTGCTGGGGGCAAATCGCATGATCGTTGCCCATACCCGCCATCCGCAGATTACCACCTACTGTGATGAGAAGGTCTGGGTGCTTGATACCGGCATGTCGCGTGCTTATGGCGGCCAGATACAGGCGCTGGAACTGATCAATGATGAGGTGACGCGGATACTCGATCCCGACGGTAATATCGCGTTAAGGAATCAGTCAGAACGTCCCTAAACTGAGATGCCGAACAAGGAACCTACCAGGGCTGTCAGCAGCATGGCCATGGCCCCCCAGAAAGTCACTCTTAGTGCTGCCTTCACCATAGGCGCGCCACCAGCTTTGGCTGCCAGCGCCCCCAGTATCCCCAGGAAGACCAGCGACAGGAATCCAACAGCGGGGATCAGGATATCAAAGGGGAACAGCCAGGCACTAAGCAGGGGCAGCAGGGCACCGACGGTGAAAGCCAGCGCCGAAGACAGGCCGGCGACGATGGGCCGGGCTTTGGTGATTTCAACAATACCAATTTCGTCACGGGCATGGGCGCCCAGGGCGTCATGCGCCATTAGCTGCTCTGCCACTTCGATCGAGAGCTCCTTCGTCAGTCCACGCTGCTCGTAGATTTCAGCCAGCTCACGCTGTTCAAACTCGCGGTTTTCCTTCAGGGAAACCTTTTCCTGCTCAAGATCGGCTTTTTCAATGTCTGCCTGCGAGCTGACAGAAACGTATTCACCGGCAGCCATCGACATGGCACCGGCTACCAGACCGGCGAGGCCGGAGATCAGGACGTAGTCTTTGGTAACTTCGGCGGCAGCAACCCCGATAATGAGGCTGGCGGTGGAAACAATACCATCGTTGGCGCCCATCACTGTGGCTCTTAGCCAGGAACTGCGATGGGTTTTATGGGCTTCATGATGACTCATGGGAACTGCTCAGTGCTCAGCACTATCCTTTTTCCGTAAGGGGCCAGCAGACGCTGGCCTGACAGGTTCTACTGCTACTGGTTAGCCTCAGCTTCGCGGGAAAGCCGACGGTAATACTCGGCGACTGATTCCTGAAACTCCTCCGGAATTAAATCCAGCACGGCGGTGCGTACATTTTCGGGGGAACCCTGCATGCCTGCTTCGGCGCTGAGAGCCATCTCGACCTGTTCAATCAGCGACAGCATACTGTTGTATTCTTCCAGCACGATATCGTCATTACGGTTCACCCGGCTGAATTCCAGTTCGCGGATAAGATCAAGCAGTTCATCAATCTGTTCCTGGGTCATTCTGGAATCGCGAATACCATCACGCGCCAACTGGGTCATCTGATCCAGATTCTGATAGAAATTGTCGGGAACAGTGATGGGGCCATCGACGAAGTCATCGGCACCATTGCCAGACCAGCCGGCAATGCCAAAGGCATTTCTAAACCCGTTTGGTGCTGCGCCGCCACCAGCCTGTTGACCGCCTTCCTGGTTACCACCCTGTTGACCCTGTTGCTGACCCTGACCCTGCTGTTGACCGGGTTGCTGACCAGCCTGCTGGCCCTGCTGATTCTGTCCCTGTCCCTGCTGACCCTGTTGGCCTAACTGGGCCAACTGGTTTCGCAGTTCACGGGCCTGCTCACGGGCCAGTTCCAAATCACTCTGACCATTCATGGCGCCCTGAGCAAGTTGCTCGGCACGCTCCAGGTCTTCGTTGAGGGCACGCATGGCCTCGCTGACATTGCGTTCATTGTTGGCAATATAAAGGGCATAACCGGCATCAATATAAAGCGCGGCATCGGAGAGTGACATCTCCAGCTCTCGCTCTGTAATGGTGTCATTGGCGTCGGCCAGCGCTCTGGCAGCCTGAGGGGCATCATCGCCAAATTGCTGAATGGTGTTCATCATCTGCTGCTGCAGTCGCTGCACACCGGCGGCCAGTTCTTCCTTGAGATCAGCCAGATCCATTTCATCCAACAGGCTCATGCCGCGGCTGTTGGGATCCTCTCCGCTCTGGCGTTCTGCCAGGGCGCGTTCCATGGCCTGCTGCAGTTGCTGCTGTGCCTGCAGTTGCTGTTCCAGCATCTGACGCGACTGTTCTGCCATGCTGGCAAAGGATTCCTGCATACTGGCAATCTGGTCCTGGGCAATCTGGTCGCGGGCGGCTTCCAGCTGTCGCTGTGCTTCCTCTGCAGCCCGCTGCTGCTGTTCGGAACCGGGATTGTTCTGCATTGCTTCCTGGGCTTCATTCATGGCGCGGACTGCACTTTCCAGACGCTGCTGCAATTGACTCTGGGCAATGTCCTGATTGGAACCCTGGCCCTGCTGGGAGCCTTCCTGGCCAGGCTGACCCTGTTGTCCCTGCTGGCCGGGCTGTCCACTCTGCTGACCATTTTGCTGGTTACTGGCCTGCTGCTGGCCCTGTTGTCCCTGCCTGCCACCCAGCTGCTGTTGCTGAAGCTGTTCCAGCTGCTGCTGCAACTGCTCAGCTTCCCGGCGCAGCATTTCCTGCTGATATCGCTGGGCTTCTGTCAGCTGCTGCTGACCGCGCATGTTGTTGGCGAGCTGTTCCTGACGACGCGCCAGATCTTCCAGCTGGTCCATGATGTCATCCATCTGTTGCTGCTGGGACTGGGGGGAAGCACGTTCACCGGTTTCATACTGGTTCTGCTCCATGTCCATTTCCAGCTCGAACATTTCCGCCAGGTCCTGGCCAGCGCGACCGCCACCACCACCGCCGCCTCCCTGCTGCTGGGAGATCTGGATGTCGTTGAACACGGACTCGGCCTGCAACAGATACTGCAGGGCTTCCTGTGCTGGCTGGATGGCTTCCTGTAATTCAATGCTGGCCAGGTAGTCAGCCGTAGGGTGCATGGATTGAATGGCCCGTTCCATGCTTTCCACAAAGCGGGCAATGTCATCATCCTGTCGGGTCAGCTGTCTGGCACGGGTACGTTCGGTCAGGGTCTGTGCCTGTTCTGCCAGCGTCGTTTGCAGATCCGACAGCAGGGAAGCATTGATTTCAACCTGGGCCTGATCGCCATCAGACTGTTCCCGGATCAGATTCCAGGTGGATACCACAATCTGGCGCTGGCGTTGGGAAATTTCATCCGCAGGGCTGCCACCGCCACCGCCTCCGCCACCACCGGAAAGCTGCGACTGGCTGTAACGCCGGTTGTAGCCCTGAATCTCAATGAAAAACATGTCCGTCTGCACGGTCTGGTTGCGGTCGGAGGTTTCAGCGTAATAGGAAATCAGGTCACCAGGTTTGAGCGGTATTTCTTCAAACAGCGCTTGCTGTTCTTCGGCTGCATCCGTAGCAGGCTCTTCATTCTCGCGTTCGATATTGAAAGCCCCTAATTGCACTGATTCTGCCGGCGTCAACGAGCGACGGGTACGCATGTCTTCCAGCATGAACAGGTACTCGGCGGTAATTTCATCGGCGGCTTCATACAGATCCACTTCCTGCCAGTCACCGCCATTGATGGAATACTTAACCAGCAGGCTCTGCAGGCCGTAATCATCCGACGCTTCGATGCGGGTCAGTACTTCTTCAATATTGGTGGCGTTGTAGTCCTGGCCAGGGCGGATGAACTCAATGGTGGGTGAGCCATCTTCAGCAAGCTGGATGAAATAGTCATCACTCAGACGCACCTGCTCACCACCCACCAGAGCAGCAATGTAATACTGACCTGCTTCCAGCACTTCAAATTCAGTGCGGGCTTCACTGCCGTTGACCGTCAGACTCTGGGCGGTATTGTTCAGAATCAGCTCACCGCCTTCGGGCAGGGGAGCGGAGGTTGTGATGTTCAGACCAATGCGGGTTTCCGGCAGGGCCTCAATGTCACCCCGCGTGGAGGTTTCCGGGTCACGCTGCGTCCATTCAGGGAAGGTATAGGTCAGCTCCAGACTCTGAATGGATGGCAGATCAACCACCTGGACTGAAAACTCCTGGCTGCGCAAGCCGGTTGTTGACACGTAATAGTCCATCGCATCCTGCAGCGAGAAGAGGGTAAATTCGAAACCATTCATGGTTCTGACCAGTGGCACCTCCTGCCAGTCATCGTTGGCAGAGCGTACATGCAGGATGGCTTCATCCGGGTCGAGTCCTTCAATGGTGGCCGAAATACGCAGGTTGGCACCACGTCGCACACTTTGATCACCCGGCGTGACGGTAATGGATTGCGGCGGCACGAAACTGTCGCTGGCCCAGCCGGCAAGGAAATTCTGCAGGCTGTAGGAGAACAGACCTGCACCAACCGCCATGTACAGCAGCACAGCCAGCATCGCTGCAGCGGCAGCGCCGGCGATCTGCATGTCTCTGCCTTTTACCTGTGCCTGTGCCGGATAGTGTTCACTGACTTTGAAAGCATCCTCTGCCAGTAATTCACGGAAAGGATTGTTCGCCGCCATCTGGGTATAGGTTTCGATACGACCCTGGAAACCTTTGCCATCTGTTCGCAGGCTGCGGCTTTCGATCTGCCGGCCGATGTTGTCCCGGATTCTTTTCAGGGGCTCGACAAAAGCCTTCAGCCCTACCATGAGCAGGGCCAGAATCAGCAGCAGACGGAAGGTATAGACTGTCCCGCTGCTGTAGCCGCTTTCCAGCGAAAACCAGGCCGCCATCAGCGAGACAGCCAGCAGCACAAGGGTCAGTGCTGCCAGGCCCTGCAGGATGATAAGTTTCTTCAGACGCTGGCGGAATTCAGCCAGGTAGAGTTCGAGTTTTTCCGAGGCTTTCATAGTTTAGCTGCTTCCAGTATTGAACCGTAAATAACGGTTACCTAATAAGGATTCCATCAGGACTATAACAGCAAGTAATACCAATAATACACGCCAGGCCTCTAAAGCAACAGGCTCCTCATCGACGACGCTTACTGCCGTACCATCCACCGTGGAAACCGCGCCACCGCTGTTAGCGACCATGTTTTCCCAGTTCTGCAAAGCCTGGGCTGGCATGAGGGCAAGGTTGGATTCACGGGGGTCAGGATTGACGGCTACCAGCACATCGCCACCCAGGGTGGTGATGCGGTAATAGCCGGTTTCACGCAATTGAATATTCTGTGCCTGGGTAGTGTCAGCCAGGGACAACAGTCTGTTGCCTGCCGGATCATAAACCTGACCGGAGGCCCCGCCATTCTGGCCAAGCTGCAAAAAGCTGTTGACTGTCTGCTCTCTTACCAGCTGCTCTTCATTGGAGAGGTGGCGCGCCACCTCTGCCATGAAACCGACAAACAGCGGCTTCACCGGCAAATCACTCCAGGTGTTGTCCAGCTGGGTGTTGAGCAGCATGAAACGGCCCAGGCCTATGGCCTGCTCAAGTAAAAGCGGCAGGTCATTGTTGAGACTGATCAGGACATTGTCGCTGTCACCGGCCTGCAGGGGGATGATCCGGCTGATGTTCAGGTTGTTCCAGCCAACGGTGCGATCCAGGGCAGGATGGGCAGTGTTCACACGCTGTACATTATAAGTCGTATTGCGGCTGAAACTGAGACCGCCGGCAATGTTCTGACCGCCGACCGGAATCGTCTGCAGGCCGGTACTGCGATCACCGACCGTGGCAATAATGGCACCCCCACCATCAACATAGGCACGAAGTTCCTGAGCCAGAATCTCATTCACGGCGCCGATATCTTCCACCATGATCCACGGGTAGCGTTGCAGAATGCGCGGATCGAAATCATTAACATTCAGCACTTCCACTTCGTAGCCACGAGGTGCGGTTTCCAGCGCCGTGGTGAGGTAGGTGACAGCCAGCGACGCCGGATCGGCACTCAGCAGAATCACCGGTGCGGGCGGGGAGTTGTCAAAGACACTGCGACGGATGTCATCGTCTGCGAGGCTGTCATTGGGGCTCAGACTCACATCCAGACGATTATCACCAGCATCGAACAGCACATTTTCAAAAGTAATATAAGTGACCCCACCAGCTGATGCGCTGAGGGTTTCCGTCAGGGTCTGTTGAACGGCATCGTTGACAGTGAGTGTAATGCTCCGCTCGGCACTCTGCGCCTCATCGCTGTTGTTGAGAATGCCGACGCGTACCTTGTCGACTTCGGTCACTTCAATGGAAGCGACTGACCAGTTCGGCACGTTGTCGATTTTGACCTGGTGGATGGCCAGGTTGACGGGCCTGCCATTGATAACATCCGGGATCATGTCAGCAAAACGGACAGCCTGTGCGCTTTGCTGGTAATCACTGATGAAGTGAATGACAAAGTTGGCCTGGCTGCTTTCAATCAGGGTGTCCAGTGCGGCGATCATGGCGCCGATATCCAGGCGGCCATTGTCCGGTTCCAGGGAAGCCAGGTTCGCCCGGATAAGCGCCGCATCAGCGGTGGCCGGATTAATGGTTTCAACGGAACCGCTGGCAGTGTAGAGACTGGCGATATCTTCCGCGCCCATGTCATCAAGAATGGTGTCTGCCTCAGTGAGGGCCTGCTCAAAGCTGTCGCCTTCTCGCATGGAAAAGGAAGTATCAACGACGATGACATGATGGGTGGTGTTTTCAGTCACCATGGCTTCGGGAGCGACAAAGAGGACCGGGCGGGTAAAGGCCAACACCAGCAGTAGCAAAAACAGGATGCGCAGGGCCATCAGCAGCAGGTACTTCAGCTTGCGGCGGATATGAATACGCTGCTGGCTCTGTTCCATGAACATGATGGAGGAAAACTTTTCCCGCTCAGTGGCATGGGTCTGCAAACGGTGCAGCCAGATGGGCAGGGCAATACCCAGTAAACCAAGCAGAAAGAGGGGGCTCAGCAGGGACATCAGGCGCGTTTCTCCCGGAAAGTTAAATAGGCATGCAGGGCCCGGTCGAGCGGCTGGCTGGTATCAATCAGCACGTAGTCGGCATTCATGCCCCGGGCAGCTTTCTGGATGGAAGCAATGTGCGCCTGCACCCTGGCCGGGTAATCCTGCTTCATGAAAATCGGGGAAACCTCAATGGCCTCACCGGATTCCATGTCTTCAAACAGGGTGGACTCCTTGATCTGCGGGGTCAGTTCGCCGGGATCCAGCAGGTGAAACAGAATCACATCCTGACCATGGGAAGTCAGCGGTTGCACGTTATCCTGCAGGTCTTCCGGCTTGCAGTAGAAATCCGAGATCACTGCCACCAGCCCGCGTTTCTTGACGTGTTCGCGGAAGCGGGTGAAAGGCTTGTCCATGGCGGTGCCTTCAACAGCCTCGGCCTTGTCGAGCGAATGAATCACGCTGTGCAGGGTGCCACTTCTGGAAGTCGGCGGACGGAATTCGACAATTTCATTGTTAAAGACCATGGCACCAATCGCATCATGCTGTCGCGAGGACAAATAAGCCAGGCTGGCCGCCAGGAACTTACCGTATTGCAGCTTGCTGACCTTACCACTGCCGAAGCCCATGGAGGCAGAGGTGTCCAGCAGCAGCATCAGGTGTGAATTGGTTTCACCCTTGAACAGTTTGATGAAGGTCTTGTCGGTTCGGGAATACACATTCCAGTCGATATGCCGGGGATCATCGCCTTCGGCATAGGGACGGTATTCGACAAACTCCTGCGAAAAGCCGTACTTGGGTGAGCGGTGCAAGCCCAGGACAAAACCTTCCACCACGGATTTCGCCACCAGCTCCAGGTTGGACAGACTGGATAATACACTGGGGTCCAGCAGTCTGGTGGGGCTGAAGCGGTTGTCGTTTTTTCCCAGCTCTATCATGCGTTGTGTTCTTTATCCGTTGTTCACGGTCACTTTCTGGACCAGGTCCTTGAGGATGTCATCGATGCTGATGCCATCGGACTCGGCATAGTAATTGGGCAGCACGCGGTGGCGCAGAATTGGCACGGCCAGTTTTCTCAGGTCTTCATCGATGACGTGATAGCGGCCTTCCATCAGGGCGCGGGTTTTTGCTGCCAGCACCAGGTTCATGGTGGCGCGGATACTGGAACCGAAATTGGCGTATTTCTTGATCATGTCGGTAGCCAGCACATCCGAAGGACGGGTGGCACGGACAATGTCCACCGCAAAGCGGCTGAGAGCATCAGAGATCGGGACTTCCCTGACCAGGCTCTGGTAGCGAATGATATCTTCTGAAGTGGTACAGGCTCTGACCGGCGGCATTTCGACGCTTTTGGTAAAGCGGTTGATAACGGCCACTTCCTGTTCGGCATCCAGGTAATCCAGAATCACGTTAAACAGGAATCGGTCGAGCTGGGCTTCCGGCAGCGGATAGGTGCCTTCCAGTTCAATCGGGTTCTGGGTCGCCAGCACGATAAAAGGCTTGTCCAGTTTATGGTTCTGGCCGCGTACGGTGACGGTTTTTTCCTGCATCGCCTCCAGCAGGGCGGCCTGG
>CAZKJY010000033.1:0-10426 GCA_964553165.1 uncultured Enterobacteriaceae bacterium | reverse complement strand
AGTGTCCGCAGATATCGAAGCCACTTTGCCACCGGACAACACCAGTTACGGGTTTGACAATATTGCCGATATTCTTGGCGTCTCACCGACCCTGCTGGAAGGCTATCTGGCTGCTGCTGACCGTATCAGTGCCATCGCGGTAGGTGACCCGGCTTTCCCGCCGGAGCAGGTGCAGTACCCGGCAAGCATGTCCCTGTCGCAGAATCAGCATATGGACGGCCTGCCATTTGGTACCCGCGGGGGAATGGCGATTGACCATCATTTCCCCCTGGATGGAATTTATGAAATTAACACTTCCTTCCTCGCCAGCAGTCTTGATGCCCTGATGGGGCTGCAGTTCCCGCATCAGTTTGAAGTGTCTATAGACGGTCAACGTGTCAAGCTGGTCACCATCG
The DNA here is from genome assembly GCA_964553165.1 of uncultured Enterobacteriaceae bacterium. Taxonomy (GTDB): domain Bacteria; phylum Pseudomonadota; class Gammaproteobacteria; order Pseudomonadales; family Pseudohongiellaceae; genus UBA5109. The sequence continues at coordinate 10,031 of CAZKJY010000033.1, read as the reverse complement.
GCGGTCCTGCGGACTATACGCTGGTACTGGAAAACTCAGCGCTTGCTCTGGAAGCCATCAACCAGCGTACCCAGGTCAGAGTCCCTCTGACGGCTGGCGTCCATAAAGTAACGGTGACCTTCCTGGCGAAATCCGGGGCACTGGATATGGATCAGCTGGAACCTTTTGAACGAGGCCACTTCGATGCGGTCTATATTGGCGGCAACCCTGCCGTAACCAATGTCGAAATCGCCGGTCCCTTCAATGGTGCTGCTCCTCGCGCGATGACGGCGACACGTGAGAAAATTTTCACCTGTACCCCGAATTCTGTAGCAGAAGAGCGGGCCTGTGCCGAGCAGATTTTCACCAACCTGGCCGGTCAGGCCTATCGCCGACCGCTGGAAGATGACGATATTGAAGTATTGATGGATTTCTTCCTGGCCGGACGTGAAGACAAGGGAACCTTCGATGCAGGTATCCAGATGGGGCTGCGTCGTATGCTGATGGATCCGGACTTCCTGTTCCGTTTTGAAGTTGAGCCGGTAGGTATCCAGCCGGGTGAGAACTTCAAAATCAGCGATATGGCACTGGCTTCTCGACTGTCTTTCTTCCTCTGGAGCTCAGTACCCGATCAGGAACTGATCAACCTGGCAGAACAGGGTCTGCTGAGTGACCCGCGTGTGCTGGATGAACAGGTTATGCGTATGCTGCGTGATCCGAAAGCCAATGCACTGGTGGAAAATTTCGCCGGGCAGTGGTTGCAGTTGCGCAACCTTGAAAGCCGGGCCCCAGACTTTGTGGCTTTCCCGGATTTCGACGAAAACCTGCGTAATGCTTTCAGAGAAGAGACAACGCTGTTTTTCAATAGTGTGATGCGTGAGGATCGTAACATTGTTGATCTGATGACCGCCGATTACACCTATCTCAATGAAAGACTGGCTGTTCATTACGGGATTGATGGCATCTACGGCGATCATTTCCGTCGCGTGGAGCTTGAAGGACATCCGGAACGGGGTGGTTTGCTGGGACAGGGCAGTATCCTGACTGTTACCTCCTTCCCGCACAGAACCTCACCGGTCGTACGCGGTAAATGGGTACTGGACAATATTCTCGGTGCCGAACCGGCAGATCCGCCGGATAACGTGCCGGCACTGGACGAAAACTCAGCAGATGCCATTGATATCCGCTCCATGAGAGAGCGTCTGGCTGATCACCGTGCAGATCCGGCCTGTTCATCCTGTCACAACGTGATGGACCCGATTGGTCTGGCGATGGAGAAATTCGACGGTATCGGTCGCTGGCGTGAACTGGATGAAGGCGGTATCCCAATCGATTCAAGCGGGCAGATGGCTGATGGTACCCCCGTTAATGGACCGATTGCGCTGAAAGATGCCCTGATTGCAGAAGAAGACATGTTTGTTAGCACCTTTATCAATCGCATGCTCACTTATGCCATTGGACGGGGTCTGGAGTATTACGACAAGCCGACCATCCGTGCAATCGCCAGGGCAGCAAAAGAGGAAGATTACCGCTTCTCGGTCATTGTTCAGGAAATTGCCAAATCACTGCCATTCCAGTGGAAACAGGCTGAACCTGAAGAAACCGGACAGGTAGCCAGTACCGTTCGAAATTAATGTATTAAGTTGTATAAACAAAGTAGAGTAGTAGCTAAAAGTAGTAGCTAAAAGTGGTAGAAAAATAACAGTTAATAAAGGCAAAGGTAGATAACAAAGGAGAAACCCAGATGATTATTTTAAAGAAAGCATTACCAAGACGAACCGTCCTGCGCGGTGCTGGTACTGCCGTGGCATTACCCTTCCTGAGCGCAATGGTTCCTTCTATGAGCGCAATGGGACAGGCTGCCCAGGCACCTAAACGTGCCGGCTTCGTCTATGTTCCGCATGGCTTTATCATGACGGAAGATGCCAACTGGTGGACTCCTGCCACGGTTGGTGACAATTTTGAAATGAGCCGCACCCTGAAACCGCTGGAAAACTACAGAAATTACATGACTGTGGTCAGCGGCCTGCGTGGTGCCGATGGCGTTGGCCAGCACACTGGTGCACCGACGGCATGGCTTACCGATACCTATCCGAAGAAAACACAGGGAGCAGACCTGGAATCAGGTACTTCCATTGACCAGGTAATTGCCGGTCATATTGGACAGGACACCATTTTCCCGTCCATGCAGCTGGCAATTGAGGACGTAAGCTCACTGGTTGGTACCTGCGATGCTGGTTACAGCTGTGCATACCTGGATACAGTGTCTTATGCCTCTCCGATCAACCCGTTGCCAACGCAGATCAATCCGCGCACCGTGTTCGAAAGAATGTTCGGTGGTACCGGAACTGCAGAGCAGCGTCTGGCCCGTATGCAGGAAAACCGCAGTATTCTGGACTCAGTTCTGGAGCAGGCCAGTCGCACTGAAAGCACCCTGAATGGCGAAGACAGAGTCCGTCTGCAGGACTTCCTGGAAAATATCCGCGAAGTTGAGCGCCGCATTCAGAATGCTGAAGCCCGGTCAGGTGATCTGGCTGCCACTGCCCCGGATTCTCCGATGGGTATTCCGCAGGATTTCGAAGAGCATGTGGGTCTGATGTTTGATCTTCTGCACGTTGCCTATCAGGCCGATATTTCTCGTGTCTTCACCTTCATGATGGCGCGTGACCTGAGTCAGATCAGCTATCCGCAAATCGGTGTGCCTGATCCGCATCACTCAATCTCACACCATCAGGACTCTGAAGAGACCATGATGAAACATCATCTGGTGAACGTGTATCACATGCAGCAGTTTGCCAAGTTTGTCGACAAGCTGGCCAATACCCCTGATGTCGACGGCTCACTGCTTGATAACAGCCTGCTGCTCTATGGTAGCGGCATGAGCAATGGTAACCAGCATATCAAGTTTGATATTCCTGGCGTCATTGTCAGTGGCATGATCCGTGGTAACCGCCACATTGCCATTGAAGACCGTATGCGCACCATTGGTCAGATGCACCTGGATATCGCCCATCAGTTTGGTATCGAGATGGATGACTTCGGTCGTGCCGGTGGCCGTACTGTGGGCTTGTCCTAAGCAAATCTGGAGCGTTTTATGTTCAAGATGAAAACATTAAGAGTATCCATCCTGGCGGCGGCACTGGTCAGTGCCGCCCCTGCCTTGGCACAGGTTGACTACAGTGTTGCGGAACTGGAAACAGCGCTGCAGCAGGGACTGGATGTCAACTGGACCGAAGCAGATGGCACCACCTTGTTAATGCATGCAATCTACAACCAGGAACGTGACAAGGCACGTCTGCTGATCCAGCAGGGAGCTGATGTGAATGCCAGCAATCGCTACGGCGCAACCGCGCTGTATCTTGCTGCTCAGCAAGGTCTTGAAGATATTGCCATCCTGTTGATGGCAGCTGGCGCTAACACCACGACAACCACACCGGACGGTGAGACTCTGCTGATGACCGCAGCTGCCTCAGGCAGTGCTCGACTGGTCAGAGCCTTGCTGGCTGATGATATGGAAAACATGATGATAGGTCTGGATCCCAATCAGACAGAAGCCTGGAAAGGGCAGACAGCTCTGATGTGGGCAGCCGCCCGTGGTCATGTTGATGTCATGCAGGCACTGATTGAGGCGGGTGCAGATGTCAATATGCGCTCTGCTTATGTCAAAGTGATTGAGGTTGATCAGGATAAACGTCAGGGGGGCTTTGTCTATCCTGATATTCCACCCGGACGTCTGTCAGCGCTGCATTTTGCGGCCCGTGAAGGTCAGCTTGAGGCAGTTCATACACTGATCGAAGCCGGTGCAGATCTGGATATCGTTGATGAGCGTGGATCCAACGCCTTGATTCTGGCAGCGTTAAACGGTCACTTTGATGTGGCTGGTGCTCTGCTCGAGGCCGGTGCTGATCCGAATATCCAGGATGAATATGGCAGAACCGTCCTTTTCGTGGCGACTGATATCAATACCCTGGACGCCAATCCGCGACCGGGGCCCCGTATTGTCAGCACCTTGAAAGGGACTGACATAGTTGCTATGGCACTGGAACATGGTGCAGATCCCAACCTTGCCTTGACCGACAGATTACCAGCCTGGATGTCACAGGGTGCAGGCCATAATCCCTTACTCGATGAAGGTGCTACTCCCTTTTTCAGAGCGGCCATGTCTGGTGATTTGCCCATCATGAACCTGCTGCTGGAAGCCGGTGCTGACCCCAATCTTGGACCGGCAACCGTTGAATCCGAAATGTATTTCGGCACCAAACGTGGTGGTACGACTCCTTTCATGGCAGCTGCTGGACTGGGCTGGCGTGAGGACATCAGCCGAGGTCGGGATTCTGATGCAGTAACAGCATTACAGATGCTTTTGAATAACTTTAATGTTGATATCAATGGCACTAACCAGTCAGGTGAAACTGCACTGCACGGTGCCGCTCACCGCGGATCCGTAGCCATTGTTGAGTTCCTGCTGGATAACGGTGCTGATGTTACCGCTGTGACCAACGATGGTGGTTCTGTTCTGGATATCGCCAACGGTAATCCTGATTTTACCAATCGGGCAGCACCCAAACCTGATGTGGTTGCTCTGATTGAAAGCAGATTGACGGCTGCTGATCGTGCCGCAATTGAAGCCAGAAAGGCTGAAATTGAAGCAGAAAAAGCAGCAGAAGAGGCTGAAGAAGCTTCCGACGAGTAAAGCAGCAAAACTGCTTTGACTTCGCGAAAAGGCCGGATGGAGTGATTCACCGGCCTTTTTCTTTGGCCCGGTTTATTGCTTCGTTCTGAAACAATGGTGTAATCTTTTGAAAAATAACATTGCAGGAAAATTCGCAAAGAAGGGGAAATGATCACTATGTCAAAAAATAACAATCTAAGCAGAAGACGCTTTATCAACAGCAGTCTTTTAGGTGCGGGGAGCCTGTATCTTGGTGCAAATGCTCCGCTCTTGATGGCCCAGGATGTCAGGCTGGCCTCCGTAGGAAGTACTGTAGCGACCCGTTACGGTCGTGTCAGAGGCTTGATCCGTGAGGGTGTCGAGCAGTTTTGGGGTGTGCCCTATGGCGCTGATACTTCAGGCCCCAACCGCTTTATGCCACCCAGACCGGCCCAATCCTGGACCGGTGTCAGGGATGCCTTCCAGATCGGTAATCGATGCTGGCAGGCGCCGGGTGCTGGTGAACCGGCACCAGTGGTACTGGCAATGAACCGTCTGGAAACTGAAAGTGAAGACTGTCTGAACCTGAATGTTTTTACCCCGGCGGCTGACAATGGCTCGCGTCCCGTCATGGTGTGGATGCATGGTGGCGGACACAGTGCGGGTTCAGGCAACTATTTAATGTATGACGGCTCGCTGCTGGCAAAAACACAGGATGTTGTGGTGGTTTCCGTGACGCATCGCCTGAATATTTATGGTTATATCCATCTGGCCGATATCGGCGGCGAAAAATGGGCGGAATCTACCAACCTTGGCACCAAGGATCTGGTCGCAGCCCTGCAGTGGGTCCAGGACAATATCGCGGAATTCGGCGGTGATCCTGACCGTGTCACCATTTTCGGTCAGTCTGGAGGCGGTGGCAAAACAAGTTCACTGATGGGAGTCCCCTCGGCTGCCGGACTCTTCCATCGGGCGATTGCCCAGAGCGGTTCAGCCATGCGTGGTACACCGGCAGATGTGGCCTCAGAAGGTGCCGAACGTTTTCTCAGCAAGCTGGGGATCACAAGCAACCAGCTTGACCGTCTGCAGCAACTCAGCGTGCAGCAGATTCAGGATGCCTTCTACAGCGATCCGCGCATTCCGAATTTTGGCAGTGGACCGGTTGTGGATGGTAATTTCATTCCGCGCCATCCCTGGGACCCTTCAGCGCCAGGTTTCTCTGCGGATGTGCCGTTTATGGCAGGGTCAACGGAAACTGAAAATGGCTGGATTGGGCCACCGCCTTATGAGCTGTCTGATGCAGACATGCAGGAACTGTTCAACAGTCGTCTCGCAAATGGTGATGCGCAGCAGGGCAGTGCCTTGTTGGAAATGTACCGCAACAAATTTCCGGACCGACGTAACCGCATGTTGTGGCTGACGGCTGAATCAGATGCGACCCGTCGCTACAATGCCCAGCAAATGAACAAACTGAAATATGAACAGGGGACAGCGCCAAGCTATCTGTATCTGTTCAACTGGTATTCTCCGGTGCATGATGAGCGCATGGGTTCCTACCACACACTGGAAATTCCCTTTGTGTTCAATAACGTCGATGTCGCTGCTTCCATGACCGGGGCCGACCAGTACCGGTATCAGCTGGCGCATGTGATGAGTTCAGCCTGGGCGGCGTTTGCCAGAACCGGCGATCCAAATCACGCGGATATGCCACATTGGCCGGCGTTTACCACTGAAAACTATCCGACCATGATGTTTGGTGATGAGGTTTATGCTGCAAATGATCCGAACCGCGAGGAACGACTGGCTCTTGAGGCGCTCAGAGTCTAGTTCTTGGAAAACCATAAAAAAAGCTGAACTTAGGTTCAGCTTTTTTTTTGCCCAGAATGCGAACCCTGGCTGTCCAGCGAGACCTTGATTGGCAGCATCAGCCTTTGGCCGACTGTTAGCGAAAACGGCGGCTTATCCGCACGGGGTTGGCATGGGATAAGGTAAAAAAAAAAAGCCGGATTTTTAGTCCGGCTCAAGCATCGCTCTCAGGGATGAAAAAAGGGCTTGGGTACAGGGTTTATGCGCGCTGTTCCCAGTTGAAATCCAGTTGTTCGTTTTCTGCCTGTTCCAACCACCACTCTAGATTGGGATTGCTTAACAGAGTATGAATGTAGGACCAGGATTTTTGGGTGAGTTCGGCGCCGTAGGCTTTCAGGGCAATGACCATAGGAGCGATCATACAATCTGCAATGCTGAAGCTTCCAAACAGATAGGGACCTCCATCGCCAAAGCTGGAGCGGCATGAGTACATGATCGCATCCAGCCTGGCGATTTCATTTTCGATACTGCCAGAAACTTTCATTTTGCTGCGTAGCTGACAGTTCATTGGCCAGTCCTTTTTGAAGTGCTGAAAGTCAGCATGCAGTTCATGGGCAATGGAACGGGCAGCTGCTTTCTTTTTGAGATTGGCAGGCCAGGCACGCGACTCCAGAAAAGTTTCATTGATATATTCACAGATGGCCAGGGAATCCCAGACCTTGACGTCTCCGTGCTGGAGTACCGGCAACTGCAGGCTGGGAGAGACCATGGCTATTTTTTCCACGCTGTCATCCTGAAAGAGTTTGATAATGCTTTCATCGTAGGGCACCTCAAACTCGTTGAGTAACAGCCAGGCGCGTAAGGAGCTCGAAGAGTAGTTACGATCGCCACTTACCAGTCGGGGTTTCTGCATTTCTCGCTCCTTTTGCGGTGTGTTTGTGAGGGATCAGTTGCTCAGACTGATCAGTTCATTAGTGGCTGACTGCAATTCGACATTGACACGGCGGTCAAAGAAATAGCTTTCCGGATTGTCAGACTGACCAATGCTGCGGTTTTCACCAAAGGCGCTGGTTCTGATGAGTTCACGGTCGATTCCCATGCCGATCAGTGCACGAACGACCGACTCAACGCGCTGTTCTGAAAGTTGCTGGTTCTCATCGCGGGTTCCACGCGGGTCTGCAAATCCGCTGACCAGAATCAGGGGCGACTCGACATCCCGGGACAGATCTACCAGCTGCTGCAGGGACTGCAGGTACTGCTCCTCGATACTCGTTGAATTGGTGGTGAAGTGCAAAGACAGAGCTGCATCACTGCAACAGGCCGCTTTCTGTTCCAGAGCTGCCAGTTGATTGTCCAGGCTGACGCGCTGCAGATTGACGGCTTCTATTTCGCGCATAGCTGCCTGATAGCGATTCTGTAATTCCCTCTGCTGGTTTTGCAGTGCAAGCAGTTCGCGCTGGCTTTGATTCAGATGCATGGTCAGCATTTCATTTTTGTCATGATCATTGCTGACTGTGGTCCCCAGCAAACCAAAGGCAGCCATCGCGACGGCGCCAGGTGGGCCTGCCACAATGGCTCCGAGGACAGCGCCGCCAATAAAGCCAATGGCTTCTTTTTGGGTGTCATCCCGCTGCAGACTTGCCAGATCACTGGCTGGCGCGGCAATGGCCGAATTGATGGCTGTAAACAGCAGTGAAGCCAGGATCAGGGGTAAAAGCACATGTGTCTTGGTCATTTCAGATTCTCCTCAGGGTTATTGATCACTTGTGTTCCTGGCTGTGTATTTAAAGGCGAGTGTAGTACTTTTTGAGGCGGCAATAAGGGCATTGCACTGATCAAATATGGCAAGATTATGGCAATTTGAGCGGGGTTGTTGGACTTGCTGCAAAGCCTCAGCATATTCAGGTATAGTGCCTAAAAATCAACACCTTGTGTAATAGCTATGAGTCGAAGAATCGCGATCGTTGAAGATGAAGCTGCGCTGCGGGAAAACTATACCGATGTGCTGCGAAAACAGGGCTATGACGTCACAGCCTATCCCAATCGACGGAAGGCCATGGAAGCTTTTGAAATCAGGCTGCCGGATCTGGCTGTCATTGATATCGGTCTTGAAGATGAAATTGATGGTGGCTTTAAACTGTGTCAGACCCTGCGGTCGATGTCAGAGACCCTGCCAATCATTTTTCTGACTGCCCGGGATAATGATTTTGACACGGTTAGTGGTTTACGTATGGGCGCTGATGATTATTTGAGTAAAGACATCAGTCTCCCGCATCTCAGTGCAAGAATCGCAGCCCTGTTCCGCCGTCTGGATGTTCAGGATAAACCAACGGAGCCAGACAATCTGCTGGAGCGGGGCGATCTGTTGATGGATCTGAGTCGTTTAACTGTGAGCTGGAAAGGCGAGATGATTACCCTGACCATTACCGAATTCTGGATGCTGCATGCACTGGTGAAATATCCGGGTCATGTCAAAAGCCGTGATGCGCTGATGCAGGAATCGAAAATATTCGTCGATAACAGTACGATCACATCGCATGTTAAACGCATACGGAAGAAATTTATACTGGTCGATCCGGAATTTAATTGTATTGATACTGTCTATGGTATGGGCTATCGCTGGAGTACTGAACAAGCTGACTGATGGCATCCTTTCTGAAAAAAATCTCCAGCATCAGGACCAGGCTGGTACTGGTTTCCAGCATTTTGCTGATTATTCCCTGGCTGGGATACCGCTATATTCTTGAAATGGAGGAGTATCTCAGTCGTGCACAGGAACAGACTGTGCTCGGCACAGCCAGAGCCCTGGCAACTGCCCTCAGTGAAAGACCTGAACTGTTTAACGACAGTTCCTACAGTCGTGCCACGGAAGGAGGCGACCTCTATGTCTATCCGGTTTTTTATCCGCTGGCAATTGATGACGGTAATTTACTGGACTGGCGCGATTATCAGCAATATGAACAGCATTACGAAGAGGGTAGTGCCAGTCCCTATCCACTCAATGCCCTGACCAGCTTCAGAACTGCCAGTCTGCCAGGTGATCCACTCAGCTTCCGGCTGATGTTGGGTGAATATAACCGCTCACTGTATGCCTATCTGCGTGTTCTTGATGCGAATATTGTCCTGCGTGACCGTGAGAGTCTGCGTGTGGATCGCAGTGACAGTTTACGCCTCGCTTTTATCAATGCAGATGGCGCTTTTGAACGATATGCCATCGCGCCCTATGACGATGAATTTATCTATCCCTACCGGATTGGCAGTGATATCACCGATATTTCCACGCTGCAGTATGAGCCCCGTATCACCGGGCGCTGGACCAAAACGCCTGAAGGCTATGAGGTTGAACTACGTTTGCCACTGGAAATGCTTGGGGACAAACTGAGCCTTTCGGTCCTGGATGTCGATGAAAATGCTGAAAGACGTATTGCAGCAATTGTTTCTACCTCTGGGCTGAATGATCCGGAAGAACTGGGTAGCCTGCGCCGTCCGACGCCGGAAATTGACAGAATTGTTGCCGGTATGGGGCTGAGTAACTCGCGGGTGCAGGTGGTCGATCGCAGTCAACGGGTATTGCTGAGTGAAGGAGATATTCAGG